>NZ_AFPR01000442.1:0-2362 GCF_000219295.1 Acidiphilium sp. PM | reverse complement strand
AGCCGGCCTCCAGCGGCGCGAAGAAGGGCAGTTTCGCCACCTGCGCGTCGGAGACGAGCAGCGCGCGGCGGGCGCCGAGATCGCGCGCGCGGGCGGCGAGTTCGCCGATGCGGCCCGGCCCGGCCAGCACCTCGGTGGGGAAGCGCCAGGTTCCCTGCAGAATGGTCATCGCGGGTTACATCCTTTCAAAGCAGCGTGTGCGTTCCCAGTCGGTCACCGCGGCGGCGAAGGTCTCGACCTCGACCTCGGCCATCCTTGCGTAATGCGCCACCACCTGCTCGCCGAACGCCTCGCGCGCGAAGGCGCTGTGGCGCCAGAGGGCGAGGGCATCGGAAAGCGTGCGGGGCACGCGCGGCAGGTCGCCGTGATAGGCGTTGCCGGTGAAGGCTGGTTGCGCCGGCAGGCGGCGTTCCATGCCGTCGAGCCCGGCGGCGATCATGCCGGCGAGCGCGAGATAGGGGTTCACGTCGCCGCCCGGCAGCCGGTTCTCGACGCGCAGCGACCGCCCGTGGCCGAGCACGCGGAAGGCGCAGGTGCGGTTGTCATGCCCCCAGACCAGGCCGGTCGGCGCGAAGCTGCCCACGGCGTAGCGCTTGTAGGAGTTGATGTTGGGCGCGAACAGGACGGAAAGCTCGGCGGCGTGGGCGGCGAGGCCGGCGAGGAAATGGCCGAATTCCGGCGCGTGGCCCTCACCGGCAGCAAAGACCGGGCGGTTCGCGGCGTCGCGCAGGCTGAGATGGATGTGGCAGGAATTGCCCTGCGCTCGTTGAACTTCGCCATGTAGGTGATGGCGTGGTCCTGCGCCTGGGCGATTTCCTTCGCGGCTTCCTTGTAGATCACGTGGCCATCGGCGGCTTCCAGTGCCGTGGCATAGGCGAAATTGATCTCGTGCTGGCCGAGATTGCACTCGCCCTTGGAATTCTCGACGCGGATGCCCGACGCCTCCAGCGCGTTGCGGATGGCGCGGATGACCTTCTCCACCTTGGCGGTGCCGAGGATCGAATAGTCGACGTTGTAGAGATTGGCGGGATCGAGGTCGCGATAGCCGCGCCGCATGCACTCTTCATAGGTGTTGCGGAAGAGCATGAATTCGAGCTCGGTCGCGGCGAGGGCGGTGAGGCCGGCGGCGGCGAGGCGGTCGAGCTGGCGGCGCAGGATGCTGCGCGGGGCGACCGGCGCCGGGGTGCCGTCATGCAGCGCGATGTCGCAGAGCACGATCGCGGCTCCTTCCTGCCAGGCGGCGCGGCGCAGGGTCGAGAGATCGGGGCGGAAGACGAAATCGCCATAGCCGCGGTCCCATGAGGCGAAATCGTAGCCGGAGACCGGCGTCATCTCGACATCGACGGCGAGCAGGTAGTTGCAGCCCTCGGAGGCGTCGGCCAGGACGTTGTCGAGGAAGAAACGCGGCATCACCCGCTTGCCCTGCAGCCGTCCCTGCATGTCCGGCGCCGCCATCACGATCGTGTCGATCGCCCCGGCATCGACCGCCGCGCGCAGCTCGTCGAGCGTCATGCCGCCGGACGCGGTGATGTTTTGTGCAGAAAGATCGTTGTTCATGATCGCACCTCCCGGCGGAACATCGCATGGCCGCAGTGTGACGATCTTGACATTCGGCGACAAGCGGGGGCCGCGCGCGGGATTGTGTTCTAATGTCAAAGCCGGCCGGGGTGGAATTTGCCACAGTCGGCACGCTGCCGAATTTCGTTGCGCAACCGCCGCGCCGCCCGGCATTCTGGTGCGGCATCGTCGGATTTGAAGGGGATCATGGGTCTGCCTGCCGCCGCGTCCGGATCGACATCCTGCCATGTGCTCGCCGCCGCGGCGTCGGGCGTGACGGCGTTCATCCGCGGTGCCGGGGCGGATCCGGACCTCGTGCTCGGCGAGGCGGGGTTCGATCCGCGCGACCTCGAGGACCCGCGCGCGACCGTGCCGCTCGCCCGCTATGTCGCGATGATGGAACGGGCGGCGGCGCGCAGCGGGGATTCGCATTTCGGCCTGCGCTTCGGCCAGCAGTTCCAGCCGGAGGCGCTCGGGCTGATCGGCGAGCTCGCGCTGGCGGCGCCGGATGTCGGCACCGGGCTTGCCGCCTTCGCCCGGCATTTCATCCAGCACCAGCAGAATACCGAAACCCGCCTCGCGCGGGAGGGCCGCTCGCTGCGGCTGGAATACCGGATCGTCGATCCGCGGATCTGGTCACGCCGGCAGGATGCCGAGCTGACGATGGGGATGTTCGCCAACCTGCTGCGGCGCGCGCTGGGCGGCGCGCTGGAGATCGAGGAGGTGTGGTTCGAGCACCCGGCGCCGGAACAGGCGCAGGCGCATGCGGCGGCGTTCGGCGCGCCGGTTTTCTTCGCCGCCCCGG
>NZ_AFPR01000443.1:0-7634 GCF_000219295.1 Acidiphilium sp. PM | reverse complement strand
CATCGGCGCGGGATGCCCCCCTCAGGGCTCGCGCATGCTGTCGGTCGCGACCGGCAGCAGCTTGGTCATGAAATAGGAGAGGATGGTGCGCCGGCCGGTCTTGATGTCGGCGGTGAGCGGCATGCCTGGGGTGAGGCGGAAGCTGGGCGGCACGCCGTGCAGCATCAGCCTGTCGATCGAGATGCGGGCCTTGTAGTAGAGGCCGCGCGGCCGGTTGGGCAGCGGCGAGGCGCCCTCCGCCGGCGGCTGGTCGGAACTGAAACTGTCGGCGCTGACCGAACGGAGCGTGCCGCGGGCGGTGCCGTAGCGCAGGTAATCGAAGGTGGCGAATTTCACCGTGACCGGATCGCCGACATGGACATGGCCGGATTCGGCGCCGCTGATATCGGCCTCGACCTCGAGCGGGGCGTCCAGCGGCACCAGGGTGATGAACTTGGCCCCCGACCGCAGCACCGAGCCGACCGAGACATGGGCGACGGTGAGCACGATGGCGTCGCGCGGCGCGCGCATCACCACGAGCTGGCTCTGCAGCCGCGCCTTGGCGAGGTCCTGCTCGGTGGCGATCAGCTTGCTGTCGGTCTCGGCGAGTTTTTCCCCGACATCGGCGATCCATTTCTTTTCATAGGCGTCGCGCTCGGCCTGCTGGGCGGCGAGGTCGCGCTCGCCGGCGGCGGCGGTGGCCAGCGCGCTGGAGAGCGAGCTGGACACGGTCAGCCGGTCGTTCCGGGCAAGCAGGGAGTTGAGCTTGCTGCCGACCTGCATGCGCTGGAGCTGGTCGCGCATGTGCTCGACATCCTTCGCCACGCCGACCTGCTTGCGGTAGAACCCCGCCTCGCTGTCGCTCTTGGCGATGATCATGCGCAGCTCGGCGATCTTCTGGTCGTAATTCTCGATCGTGTAGATGCGCTCGGCCTTGCGGCTCTGGAAGATCGCGGCCTGGAGACGCTGCGCCGCGTTGGGATGCGCCGGCGCGTAGGTGGTGCCGCCCGCCTCGGCGGCGAGACGGTCGCGCCGGGCGGCGAGCTGGATCACCTCGGCGCTCAGCGCGCGCAGATTGGCGCTGGCGAAGGTGGGGTTCAGCTTCGCCAGGATCTCGCCCTTGTGGACGATCTCGCCCTCGTGGACGTCGATCGCCTGGACGATCGAGGTGTCGAAGGGCTGGAGCAGGACGTTCGGGGCGGTGGAGACCAGCCGGCCCGGCGCCGAGACCACCTTGGGGATGCGCACGACGGCCGCGACGGCGATCAGCGTCGCCACCAGGGCGGTGACGAGCAGCATGGTGTAGCGCGAGACGATCGACACCGGCGTCGCGATCACCGCCGCCGTCGGCGACTGGAATTCCAGCAGCGGCAGCGGCAGGTCCGACAGCGAGGCGGGATCGGCCAGGGCGAGGCTGCCGCCGGAGGGCGGCAGCCGGTCAGTCGCCTTGCGCGAGGGTCGGGGTCGGCGCATGGCGGCCTCCTTCGGGATTCATGTGGCGGTTCTGCTGGAGCCAGAGATGGCGGTAGATCGCGCAACGCTCGACGAGATCGGCGTGCCGGCCGATATCGACGACACGGCCGGCATCCATGACCAGGATCATGTCGCAGTCGACCAGCGAGGCGAGACGGTGGGAGACGATCACCATCGTCCGGCCGCGGGCGATGCGCAGCAGGTTGGCGTTGATCAGCGCCTCGCTTTCGGGGTCGAGCGCGCTCGTCGCCTCGTCGAGGATGAGCAGGCGGGGATCGGCGATCAGGGCGCGGGCGATGGCGAGGCGCTGCTTCTGGCCGCCCGAGAGGTTGGGCGAGCCCTCCTCGACGAAGGTTTCGTAGCCCTGGGGCAGGCGCTCGATGAATTCCTCGGCGCCGGCGAGGCGGGCGGCGCGGATCGCATCCTCGAAGGTGAGGCCGGGACGGCCGGCGATGATGTTGTCGCGCACCGAGCCGCGGAAGAGGAAATTGTCCTGCAGGACGACGCCGAAGCTCTTGCGCAGATGACGGAGATTGATCTCGCGCAGTTCGGTGTTGTCGATCTTCACGGCGCCGAGATAGTCGCGGTTGATGCCCTGGAGCAGGCGCGTGATGGTCGACTTGCCCGAGCCGGAACGGCCGACGATGCCGAGCATGGTGCCCTCGGGGATCGAGAAGCTGACCTTGTTCAGCGCCGGCGTCTTGCCGCCCTCGTAGGTGAAGGTGACCTCCTCGAAGGCGACGGCGCCGCGGAAGGCGGGGCGCAGGCCGGTGTTCATCGCGCGGCGCTCGGTCGGCCGGTTCAGCACCTCGCCGACGATGCCGACGGCGGCGCGGGCCTCCTGCGCGTCCTGCACGAGGCGGGCGAAGGAGATCAGCGGGCCGGCGACGCGGCCGCCGAGCAGCATGAAGCCGACCAGCGAGCCGGCGGCGAGCGGGTTCTGCGAGGTGAGCGCGACATAGCCGCCGAGCAGCAGCACGCCGATCGTCGCGTAGCGCTCGAGCGGCAGCGACAGCACCTGCGGCCAGGCGGAGAGCCGGCCCATCTCGAGATTGAGCTGGCTGGTGAGCGCCACCCGGCCGTCCCAGTCATCGGAGCGGACCTTCTCGAGTGCCAGCGCCTTGACCGTGCGCACGCCGTAGAGGCTTTCGACCAGCACCGCGCCCTTCCGGCTCTCGGCCTCGATGATGCGGCCGGTCAGCCGGGCGAGCGCGGGCAGGAAGGCGGTGATGATGACGGCGATGGTGGCCGAGGCGATCAGCACCGTCCAGGCGAGGAAGGCGTTGAGGTAGAACAGGATCGGCAGGACCAGGGCGATCATGAAGATGTTGATGAAGGTGGTCAGCAGCCGGCCGGTGATGAAGTCGCGCACGCGGTAGATCTGGCCGACCTTGTAGCCGATCTGGCCGGCCTGGTTGCGCTCGAAGAACTCGATCGGGATCGTCATCAGCCGGTCGAAGATCATCAGGTTCAGCCGGGCGTCGAGCCTGGTGGAGAGCATCACCAGCATCATCTGCCGGCCCCAGGTGAGCACCGCCTCCCAGAGGATGGCGATGACGAAGACGATCGAGATCAGCGCCAGCGTGTTCATCGCGTGGTACTCGATCACCGAGTTGAGCACGACCATGACCAGCAGCGCCGGGATCACCTGCAGCACGGTGAGCGTGACCGAGCTGATCGCGATGTCGCGCAGGATGCGCTTCTCGCGCCAGACCATGCGGAAGAGGAGCGCGAAGTTGAAGACCGGCTCGGCATCGTCCTCGCCGCGCTCGCCGCGGACGAGGAGCACCGTGCCGTCCCACAGCTGGCCGAGCTGCAGCTCGTCGACCGGGACGGGCGCGGTGCCCTGCGGGGCGCGGGGGTCGCGCAGGAACACGACGGCGCGCTCGCGGTCGGCGGCGACCATGATCGCCGCGCCGCCATCCTTCAGCAGCAGGATGACCGGCGCCGTCGTCTCGATCTTGAGGAGCTGGCGGAAATTGACGCGGATCGCGCGGGCCCAGAGCCCGGCATCGCGCGTCCATTCGACGAGACCGGCGGAGGATGGCGGCGCGCCGCCGCCCTCCTTGCGCAGGAGTTCAGGATCGAGGTCGATTCCGTGGAACCGGGCCGCGGCCCTGACCGCCAGCACGCGCACGTGAAGCTCCCTGCCGCCATCCGGCGCGGCATCCACCGGCTCGATTGTCTCGCTCATCAGACAAGATCTTTCCCCGTTGCGATAGATCTTTCGTCCGGGGCGCGCCTGCCGGTCTGCCACGCCGTGAACCGGCGCCGCGGGGTGCCAAAACCGCACCCGGTTACGAAATCAAATATCAAATCAAACATTCAACACTCCGTTAGCACATGTGCGGACGCTTTTTCCATAGATTTGAACCCGCCGCGAAACGGGTCTTGCGTTTCGGCCCCGGCGGTGCTGGATCAGGCAGCGATCTGCCAAGGAGCACGCGACCATGGATATCCGCCCCGCCGCCCCGGAAGACCTGCCCGCCTGCCAGGCGATCTATGCCCATCACGTGCTGGAGGGGACCGGAACGTTCGACGAGGTGCCGCCCTCCCTCGAAGCGCTGACGGCGCGGTTTCGCGAGGTCACCGGCGCGGGACGCGCCTGGGTGGTCGCCGCCGATGCGACGGGCATTCTCGGCTTCGCCTATTTCGACCAGTACCGCGCCCGCTCGGCCTACCGGTTCACCGCCGAGGACAGCGTCTATGTGCGCGAGGACGTGCGCGGCCAGGGGGTGGGCAAGGCGCTGGTCGCGCGGCTGCTCGACGAGGCGCGCGCCGCCGGATTCCGGGAGATGCTCGCCGTGATCGGCGATTCGGAGAATGTCGGCTCGATCGGGGTGCATGCCAGTCTCGGTTTCCAGCGGGTGGGGACGCTCCGCGATGTGGGGTTCAAGTTCGGCCGCTGGATCGACGTGGTGATCATGCAGCGCCATCTCGGCGGCCAGGGTTGAGGACGGTCAGGCGGCGATCTTGAGGGACTCCACGGATTCCTCCAGTTCCTGGAAGGTCGGCATGAACAGGTTGGGCACCATCTTGCGGCCGACCTCGACGCTGACCTGCGGCGCGTTGCCGTGCAGATGCGCGACCAGCACCGCGCGGATCACCTCGAAATAACGGGAATCCTCCTCGACCACGCCGCGCAGCCGCACCGAGAGCGGCCCCACCACGCCATAGGCGAGCAGCACGCCGAGGAAGGTGCCGGTCAGCGCCTCGCCGATCATTTCGCCGAGCACGGCGGGCGGCTGGCTGATATGCGCCATCGTCTTGATCACGCCGAGCACCGCGGCGACGATGCCGAGCGCGGGCAGGCCGTCCGCCATCGTCTGCAGCGTGTGGGCGCCGTGCAGCTCCTCGGCCAGGGTCTTGCGCAGTTCGCGGGCCATCACGTCCTCGATCTGGTGCGGATCGTCGGCGTTCATGCCGACCATCCGCAGATAGTCGCAGATGATCGCGGTGGCTTCCTCGTTCTTGAGGATGGCCGGGAAGTGCTTGAAGACCGGGCTTTCCTCCGGACGCTCGATATGCGGCTCCAGCGCCATGGCGCCGCGCGTCGCGGCGAGGCGGACAAGGTAGAACAGCAGGCACAGCAGGTCAGTGTAGTCGGCCTTCTTGAAGGCGCCGCCGCGCAGCACCTTCTTGAAGCCGGCCAGCGTGTGCTTGATGTCGTGCATCGAGTTGCCGGCCACGAAGGTGCCGACCGCGGCGCCGCCGATCGTGATGAGTTCGAAGGGCATCGATTTCAGCAGCGGACCGATCGCCCCGCCCGTCACGATAAAGACGCCGAACACGCAGACGAGCAGGAATGCAACGCCTCCCAAAGTGAGCATATTTCACCGAAATCTCAGAACATTGCATCTCCGTTCGGGTCATGGCGCCTTGGCACCATCTGTTTTGACCCCTTCCGGCAGTGCCGGACGCACCACCAGTATTCCCACCCGCCGATTGGCTGCCGCCAGCGGATTGGATGGGATGAGCAGCTTGCGGTCGGCATAGCCGCTCACGCGCGCGATCAGCCGCTTCGGAAAGCCGGCCTTGACCAGGACCGCGCGCGTCGCGTTCGCGCGCTCGACGGACAGGTCCCAGTTGTCCTTGGGACCGGCGACATAGGGCCGGGCATCGGTGTAGCCGGCGATGCGGATCCGGTCGCCCAGCCGGGACAGGATCGGCGCGATCTTGGTGAGCAGTTCCAGCGTCATCGGGTTCGGCCGGGCCGAGCCGAGCGCGAACATCGGCCGCTTGTGCGCGTCCATGATCTGGATGCGCAGGCCCCGCGGCGTGACGTGGACGCTGACCTGTTTCGAGAGCGACGCCAGATCCGGGTCCTGCGCCATCATCTGCCGGATCTCGGAACCCGCGGTCCTGAAGCGGGCTTCGCCGAGATTGCCGGGGGCGAGGCCGCCGATGGCGCCGCCGGTGCCGGCGGCGGCCTTCTCGCCGGACGGCGCGGACCGCGCCCCGGCGGCGGGTGAAGCGGGCTTCTGCAACTCGGGCGCGGGCTTCGGCGCCGCGTTCGACGCGGTGGCGCCGGAGGCACGCGGCTTGTGGCCGGCGCCGGGCGAGGTGTTCACCATGTCGTTGCCGGTGGGATGATCCGGGCGGATCTGCTGGCCCTGCGGCGTGTGCGGCACCTCGTAGGAGACCGGGTTGTGGCCGACGGTGACGCGCACCGCCCCGCGATCCGACGAGAGGGCGCCCTTGTCGAACGGGGTGCTGCCGCCGAACGGCTTGCCCTCGCCGGAGGCGGCGCGGTTGAGCACGTTGGCCTGGCTGAAATAGTCGGCGAGGCCGACGCGCTGCGCCTCGGTCGTCGCGTTGATCAGCCACATCAGCAGGAAGAAGGCCATCATCGCGGTCACGAAGTCGGCATAGGCGACCTTCCAGGCGCCGCCGTGATGGCCGCCCTCGACGATCTCCTCGCGGCGGATGATCAGGTTGACCGCCTGATCGCCCCCCTTGCCGCCCTTCTTCTTGCGCTGCGCCATGAACCCCTTGCCACCTTTCGGGGCGGAGTATCGGGGGTGGGGGTTAAAAAAGGCTGAATCGGAGACCGTCAGCAGGTGACTTCGAGGGCGCGGGCCAGCGTTCCGGGATCGGCATTGCCGCCGGAGAGAACGACTCCCACCGCCAGGCCGTCGAGCGGCAGCGCCTCGGCCAGCACCGCCGCCAGCGCCACCGCGCCGCCGGGCTCGACCGCGAGCTTGAGATGGCGCAGCGCGAAGCCCATCGCGGCGAGCACCTGCGACTCGCTGACGGCGACGGCGCCGGCGAGGCGGGGCGCGTTGAGCGCGAAGGTGAGTTCGCCGGGCGTCATCGCCATCAGCGCGTCGCAGAGCGCGGAGCCCGCGCCGTCATTGGCGAGGCGGGTGCCGGCGGCCAGCGAGCGGCCGGTATCGTCCCAGCCCTCGGGCTCGACGGCGATCAGCCGGGTCGCGGGCGAGGCGTGTTCGAGGGCGAGGGCGCAGCCGGCGGTCAGGCCGCCGCCGCCGGTGCAGACGAAGACGAGATCGAGTTCGGCGCCCGCCGCCCGCGCATCCTCCACCAGTTCGAGGGCGAGGGTGCCCTGCCCGGCGATCACGTCCGGATGGTCGTAGGGGGGGATCAGGGCGGCGCCGGTGCGGGCGGCGATGGCGGCGCCGATCGCCTCGCGGTCCTCGGTGCGGCGGTCGTACTGCACGATGTCGGCCCCCCAGGCGGCGGTCGAGTCGCGCTTGATGGCGGGGGCGTCGCGCGGCATCACGATGGTGGCGGGAATCCCGAGGGCGGCGGCGGCGCAGGCCACCGCCTGGCCGTGATTGCCCGAGGAATAGGCGACGACGCCGGCCGCGCGCGCCGCGGGGGCGAGCCGCAGGATCGCGTTGGTCGCGCCGCGCAGCTTGAAGCTGCCGGTGCGCTGCAGCGGCTCGGCCTTGATGAAGACCTCCGCGCCGGTCCGCTCGTCGAGCGCGGGAGAGCGCAGCGCCGGGGTGCGGACGATGTGCGGGGCGATCAGGGCGCGGGCGGCGAGAACATCCTCGGCGGTGGGCAGGCGGGTCATTGCTTGGGCCTCATGAGTGCGGCGGGGGCGGCGGCGAGCCGGGCGGCGGACAGGACGTAGGATTCGATCGCGACGCCGGCGCGGCGGCGGGCGGCGTGGCCGGCGGGGACGGCGGCGGCGACCTCGCTTGCGGCGAAGCCGGCGA
>NZ_AFPR01000444.1:0-4396 GCF_000219295.1 Acidiphilium sp. PM | reverse complement strand
CGCGATCCTGCCCGAGGACATGCAGGGGATTTTCCTGATGCTCGCCCGCGCCGCGCGGGACGGGCTGCCCTGCCCGGGCGACCCGGCGATCGCGCGGGCCTATGGCACGCGGTCGCTCGGACGGGCGCGGCGGCTGCTCGCCTATATGGAGGAGCAGGGGCTGATCGTCTGCCAGCTCGACGGGGCGGGGCGGCGCATCGTCACGCTAGTGGAACTCGCCTGGGCGACGGCGCCGGGGCTGACCGACGCCGAGGACAGGCTGCCCGTCTGATTTCGACCCGTCTGAGTCCGTCGCGTCCGATGCCGGTCCGGATTACGAGAAGCCGACCACCGCGTGCGGCACGTAGGGGGCTTCGAGCCGGGCGATCTCCTCGGCGCCGAGGGTGACGCCGATCGCCTCGATCGCGTCCTCCAGATGGGCGAGCTTGGTGGCGCCGACGATGGGCGCGGTGACGCCGGGGCGCGAGAGCACCCAGGCGAGGGCGACCTGGGCGCGCTTGAGGCCGCGTTCGGCGGCGATCGCGGCGACGGCCTCGACCACCTTGCGGTCGGCCGCCTCGGTGGCGGCGTAGAGGGTCTTGCCGAATTCGTCGGTCTCGGCGCGGGCGGTGGCGTCGTCCCAGTCGCGGGTGAGGCGGCCGCGGGCGAGCGGGCTCCAGGGGATCACGCCGACGCCGGCGGCGCGGCAGAGCGGCAGCATCTCGCGCTCCTCCTCGCGATAGAGCAGGTTGAGGTAGTTCTGCATCGAGACGAAGCGCGTCCAGCCATGGCGCTCGGCGGTGGCCAGCGCGGTGGCGAACTGCCAGGCGAACATCGAGGAGGCGCCGATATAGCGGGCCTTGCCCGCCTTCACCACGTCGTGCAGCGCCTCCAGGGTTTCCCCGATCGGCGTCGAATAGTCCCAGCGGTGGATCTGGTAGAGATCGACATGGTCGGTGCCGAGGCGGCGGAGGCTGTTGTCGATCTCGGTCATGATCGCCCGGCGGGACAGGCCGGCGCCGTTCGGGCCGGGGCGCATGCGGCCGTTCACCTTGGTCGCGATCACCACCTCGTCGCGCCGCGCGTAGTCGCGCAGGGCGCGGCCGACGATTTCCTCGCTGGTGCCGTCGGAATAGACGTTGGCGGTGTCGAAGAAGTTGATGCCGGCTTCGAGCGCGCGGCGGATGATCGGGCGGCTGCTCGCCTCGTCGAGCGTCCAGGCGTGGTTGCCGCGATCGGGCACGCCGAAGCTCATGCAGCCGAGGCAGATGCGCGAGACCTCGAGGCCGGTGGCGCCGAGTTTCGTGTATTCCATCAGGGACCTCCGAACGGTTCAGCCCGTGGCGGGCGAGGCGCGGAGGTTAGCCGGGGCGCGCGGCCCCGGCCAGAGCGGGGGCGATCACGCGAGGGCGAGCATCGAGAGCCATTGCGCGATCAGGGCCGGCTTCGGCTGGTCCTCGATCTCCACCGTCACGTCATGCGTCAGCAGGAGGCGCCGCTCGCCCTTCTCGGAGAGACCGGCGAGGGCGAAACGGCCGCGGATGCGCGAGCCGGCGCGGACCGGGGCGAGGAAGCGCAGGCTGTTCATCCCGTAATTCACCGACATCGCCACCCCCGCGAGCCTCGGCAGCGTGTCGTACGCCATGCGGCTGAGCAGCGAGAGGGTGAGGAAGCCGTGCGCGATGGTCCCGCCGAACGGGGTTTCGCGGGCGCGTTCGGGATCGACATGGATGAACTGGTCATCGTCCGTCACCTCGGCGAAGGCGTCGATCCGCGCCTGGCCGACCTCGATCCAGTCCGAACAGCCGACCTCGGTGCCGACCAGCGCGCGATAGTCGGCGAGGGTGAGCGGCGGGGCGCTCACAGAACCTCGAACAGGCCGGCAGCGCCCATCCCGCCGCCGACGCACATCGTCACCACCACGTGGCGCGCGCCGCGGCGCTTGCCCTCGATCAGCGCGTGGCCGACCATGCGGGCGCCGGACATGCCATAGGGATGGCCGATCGAGATCGAGCCGCCATCGACGTTGAGCAGTTCGTCCGGCAGGCCGAGACGGTCGCGGCAATAGAGCACCTGCACGGCGAAGGCCTCGTTCAGCTCCCACAGGCCGATATCGCCGACGCCGAGGCCGAAGCGCGACAGCAGCTTGGGCACCGCGAAGACCGGGCCGATGCCCATCTCGTCCGGCTCGGTGCCGGCGACGGCCATGCCGACATAACGGCCGAGCGGCTGCAGGCCGCGCTTCTCGGCGAGCTTCGCCTCCATCACCACGCAGGCCGAGGCGCCGTCCGACAGCTGGCTGGCATTGCCGGCGGTGATGCAGCCGCCCTCGCGCACCGGCTTGAGCCCGGCGAGGCCCTCGGCAGTGGTGTCGGGCCGGTTGCCCTCGTCGGCGGCGAGGGTGACGGTCTGCTGGCTGGTGGCGCCGGTGGCGCGGTCCGTCACCGTCTTGGTCGCGGTGACGGGGATGATCTCGGCATCGAACCGGCCGGCCTGCTGGGCGCTGGCGGTGCGAAGCTGCGATTGCAGGGCGTAGGCGTCCTGCGCCTCGCGCGAGACGTTGTAGCGCTTCGCCACCACCTCGGCGGTGTCGATCATCGGCATGTAGGTGTCGGCGTGCAGGGCGAGGAGCTCGGGATCGCGATCGACCCGCATCGCCTCGGTCTGCACCGTCGAGATCGATTCGACGCCGCCGGCCAGCACCACGTCCATCCGGTCGACGATGACCTGCTTCGCCGCGGTGGCGATGGTCATCAGCCCTGAGGAGCATTGCCGGTCCATCGTCATGCCCGGCACGGTGACGGGCAGGCCGGCGCGGAGGGCGGCGGTGCGGCCGATCGTGTGCTGCCCGCCCTGGGGCAGGGCGCTGCCGATCAGGCAGTCGTCGATCTCGGCGGGGTCGATCCCGGCGCGGCGCACCGCCTCGCGCAGCGCGTGGGCGGCGAGGGTGGGGGCGGGGGTGGCGTTGAAGGCGCCGCGATAGGCGCGGCCGATCGGGGTTCTGGCGGTCGAGACGATTACGGCGTCACGCATGTCTGTTCGCTCCTCTGGCGGAAAAAGGGATGGGGCGGCCTCAGGGTTCGGCCGTCTCCACCGGGTTGGCGGCGACGAGCCCGCCATCGACGGTGAGCACCTGGCCGACGACATAATCGCCGGCGCGGCTGGCAAGATAGATCGCGGCACCCGCCATGTCCTCGGCGCGGCCGATGCGGCGGGCGGGAATCGCGGCGGCGACCCTGTCGCCCCGGTCGCGGGCGGCGCGGTTCATCTCGGAGGGGAACGCGCCGGGGGCGATGGCGCTGGCGACGATGTTGTCGTGGATCAGCCGCGCCGCCATCCGCCGCATCAGGTGATGGATCGCCGCTTTCGAGGCCTGGTAGCTGTAGGTCTCCCAGGCGTTGACGCGCAGCCCGTCGATCGAGCCGACGCAGATCACCTTGGCCGGGCGGTCGGGCCGCGCCGCCGCCTTCAGCGCGCCGTGCAGCGCCTGGGTGAGGAAGAACGGCGCCTTCACGTTGACGTCGAACACCTTGTCCCAGCCATGTTCGGGGAAGCTGTCGAACGGCGCGCCCCAGGCGGCACCGGCGTTGTTCACCAGGATGTCGAGCGCCGGCTCGCGTTCGGCGATGGTCGCGGCCAGCGCGCGCGCGCCCTCGACGGTCGAGATATCGGCCGGCACGGCGATGCAGTCGGGGCCGAGTTCGGCGGCGGCCGCGTGGCACTGCTCCGCCTTGCGCGCCGAGATGTAGACCCGCGCGCCCTGGGCGAGGAAGCCCTCGGCGATCACCCGGCCGATGCCGCGCGAGCCGCCGGTGACGAGGGCGACGCGGCCCTGTAGCGAAAACAGCGATGCCGGATCGATCATGCCGGTCCTCCCTTATGGTTCCGGGCCGCGAAGCGGCGCTTCTCTCTGTTCAGCTAAGCCAGGCGGGCCCGGCTGGCAAGCCGGTTTTGGATGAGCGTACGGTTTTTCCGGGCGGATCGCCCCGGCGATCGCGGCGGCGAAATCCTCCCGCGCCAGCGCGAGCAGCGCCGTGTCCGCCCCGGTGGCGGCGGCGCGGATCAGCTTGCCGACGAAGACGGCCTGCACCGCGAGCGGGCCGGCGGGGTGCGGCGGTGCGGCGGCAATCGCCGCCAGCCGCCGGCGCCAGGCTCCGTGCTGGTCGCGCAGCGTGGCCGCGATGGCGGCGCGCAGCGCCACGCTCTCGCCGGGCGCCTGGGCGGCGCGGAGAAACACGGCGTAATGGCCGAGCGCCTCGCGCGCATGTTCCAGCACCTCGCGAAACCAGATCGCCGTGGTGAGATCGACGAGCCGCATCTCGTCGATCTCGGCGGGGTCGATCGCGCCGAAGCCCGCGCGGTAGCGCGCCTTCGCCCGGTCGAACAGCGCCACCTGCGCGGTGGCGAGCAGGGCGCC
>NZ_AFPR01000445.1:0-4318 GCF_000219295.1 Acidiphilium sp. PM | reverse complement strand
GTCTCGGTCCAGATCACCTGGCCGCGATGGTTGAGGTAGGAGAGCGCGCGGGTGCGCAGGCCGATTTCGTCGAGCGCGGGCAGCAGGCCGAGGGCGGCGAGTTCGCGGACGGCGTGCGGCAGGATGTTGATGCCGACGCCGAGCGGGCGGATTGCCGGCGCGGCCTCCAGCACCCGGCACTCGATGCCGTGTCGGTGCAGCATGAGGGCGAGGGTGAGCCCGCCGATGCCGCCGCCGGCGATGAGCACGCGCATGGCGGGTTCAGCCCGGCGGCAGGAAATGGACCTCGTGCTCGGCCGCGATGCGGACGACCTCGGCGGGGTCGGCGAGGTTGTGGATGCGCTCGAACAGGGCGCGCAGCGAGCGGCTGGGGGCGACCCAGAACACGCATTTCACGTCGGCGTCGGAACGGTTGAAGATGCCGTGCGGTCTGTTCATCGGCATGCGGACCAGGTCGCCGGGGCCGGCCGACAGATCCTGCCCGTCGAGCCAGAGATCGAATTTTCCCTCCAGCATGTAGATGAATTCGTCCTGCGTCGGGTGGATGTGCGGGGGGACGAAGGTGCCGGGCGGGAAGACCGCGTGCCAAGCCATCGAATGCTCCGACTCCTGCTTCAGCGTGTAGGTCTGGCCGAGGACGTTCCAGACCACGCCGCCGATCCCCTCGTCGGCCCTGGTGATTCCCGGCGGCATTTCGTTCATGGTCGGTCTCCCCTGTTTCGCATGGTTAAATCAGGCGGCGGCGGCGCGGGCAAGACGGCGCGCGGCGGAAAGCCGGTGCGGGGCCGCACGGAAAATTGTAGGCCGGCGATAACGGAACTGTTGACTTGACCTGTTTTTCATCGATAATCAACGGCTGGAAACGTCAACGAAAGCCGAAACATGGGCGCAACAGGCAACGCGATCGCAGCTTCCGGCGGCGGCACGCCGAACGAAGACAGGAGGGCGGCCGGCGGCTGGTCCGACATCGTCCGCGCCGAGAAACTCTGCGTCTCGTTCGGCAAGGTCCGCGCCCTCGACAATATAGATCTGGCGATCGGGCGCAACGAGATTGTCGGCCTGATCGGCGATAACGGCGCCGGCAAGTCCACCCTCATCAAGGCGCTGACCGGCGTGGTGCGGCCGAGTTCGGGGCGGCTCTATATTCGCGACGAGGCGGTGGACCTCTACAATTATTCGGTCCGGCGCGCGCATTCGCTGAAATTCGAGACCGTGTACCAGGAGAAGTCGCTCGGCGAGAAGCAGCCGCTGTGGCGGAACTTCTTCGTCGGCCGGCAGATCGTCAACCGCTTCGGCTTCATCAACGTGCGCGAGCAGCGGCGCATCGCCAACGAGATCCTGCAGCGCCAGCTCGGGTTCCGCGGCGTCGGGATCGACGCGGATTCGACCGTCGCCAAGCTGTCGGGCGGCGAGCGGCAGGGCATCGCGATCGGCCGGGCGATGCATTTCGATTCCGACCTGATCATCCTCGACGAGCCGACCACGGCGCTCGCCATCAGCGAGGTGCAGAAGGTGCTGGACTTCGTCCGCTCGATCAAGCGCTCGGGGCGGGCGGCGATCTATATCGAGCACAATCTCGCGCATGTGCACGCGCTGGCGGACCGGCTGGTGGTGCTCGACCGCGGGCGCATCGTCGCCAACATACGGCCGGCGGAGATGACCCTCGAGGATCTCACCCGGTTCCTGATCGACCTGCAACACGGCACGCCGGCAACAGGAGGCCACGCATGAGCGGCAGCGACGTGAGCACGGGACGCCCGGCGGCGCCGAAATCCTCCCCGCGCTGGCACGCGCATCTCGGCGCGGTGCCGATCATCGTCGTGTTCTTCGCGCTGATCGGCATCTATATCGGCTTCGCGCCGGAGGTTTTCCTCCGCTGGCCGATCTACAATTCCTTCCTCGTCACGATTCCGCCGATGCTGGTGCTCTCGCTCGGCCTCACGCTGGTGATCGCGGCCGGGGAGATCGACCTGTCGTTCCCGGCGGTCATCGCGCTGTCGGGCTTCCTGTTCGCGTTCTGCGCCGACAAGCTGCACATGCCCTGGCTCGGCCTGGTCGCCGCGATCGGCGGCGGCGCGCTGGTGGGCGTGATCAATGGCTGGCTGGTCGCCGCACTCGGCATTCCCTCGATCATCATCACCATCGGCACGTCGTTCTTCTGGAGCGGTGTGGCGACCGTGCTTTCGGGCGGCCTGTCCTACGCGCTGAACGACCTGACCGGCACCGTGATCGCGCGGGTGTTCTCGGGGACGCTGCTCGGCGTGCCGGTGGAGGCGCTGTGGGCGGTGGCCGTCGCGGCGCTGATCTGGGCGATCCTGAACCGGCACCGCTTCGGCGAGCACCTGCTGTTCATCGGCGACTCGCGCGAGGTGGCGCGGGTGGTCGGGATCAACACGGTCCGCGAGCGGATCAAGCTGTTCACCCTGATGGGCGCGCTCGCCGGCTTCGCGAGCTTCCTGATGACCGTCGCCAATCTCAGCTATTTCTCGACGCAGGGCCAGGGGCTGCTGCTCTCGGCGCTCGCCGCCGTGTTCATCGGCGGTTCCTCGGTGTTCGGCGGATCGGCCACCGTGGTCGGCAGTTTCTTCGGCGCCATGATCATCGGCATGCTCGATGCCGGGATCGTCGCGACCGGGGTTTCGGGGTTCTGGGTCGAGGTGATCGTCGGCCTCGTGTTCGTCGCCGCGGTGGTGCTGCACACCGGTCTCGGCGACCCGGCGAGGGTGAAGGCTCTGCAGCGACGACTGATGCAACGCGAGTAAAGCCCGCCGGCATGACGGGCACCTCAAGGCAAACAAAGGGAGAGACGGGATGAAACTCAGGATGTCCTTCGCTTCGGCGGCCGCCATCGCGGCGGCGCTGTTCTGCGGCACGGCCGCCGCGGCCCCGCAGCACAAGCTCGGCGCCGGGCTGACCATGTATTTCCAGATGGGCGGCAGCCCCGGCGACGCCTCGACGCTGCCGCGCGAACTCGGCGCCAAGGCGGCGGCCAAGGCGCTCGGCGTGCGGCTGATCTCGCAATATTCCGACTGGCAGCCGGAAAAGATGATCGAGCAGTTCCGCCAGGCCATCGCCGCCGGGCCGCAATGCGCCGAGATCATGGGCCATCCGGGCAACGCCGCCTTCGCGCCGCTGGTGAGCAAGGCCGAGGCCCAGGGCATGGTGGTCACCGCCGGGAACGTGCCGCTGCCCAAGCTCGAGGCGAAATACCGGACCAACGGGTTCGGCTATGTCGGCACCTATCTCGTGCAGGGCGGCGAGACCACCGCGGCGGCGATGGTCAAGGCCGGGCACCTGAAGCCGGGTGACGAGGCGCTCGAATACGGCGTCTTCGCCGAGGGGATCCGCGGCGAATCCGACGAGGGCCTGGTGATGGGGCTGAAGAAGGCCGGGCTCAAGGTCTACAAGCTCAACATCTCGAACGCCGTCAACGCCGATCCGGCGCTGTCGGTGCCGATCCTCGTCGCCTTCATCGAGCGGCATCCGAAGCTCAAGGCGATCGGCACGCAGCAGGGGCTGGTGACCTCGTTCATTCCGAAGGCGTTGCAGGAGGCCGGCAAGAAGCCCGGGCAGATCGTCGTCGGCGGCATCGATCTCGCGCCGACCACCATCGCCGGGGTGAAGAGCGGCTACATCGCCGCGACGCTGAACCAGCAGCTCTACATGCAGGGCTTCCTGCCGGTGGTGCAGTGCGTGCTGACCAAGCGGTTCGACCTCGAGGGCATGAACGTCAACACCGCCGCCGGCACCGACGACAAGGCGCTGCTCGACAAGATCGAGCCGCTGATCAAGAAGGGCTATTACTGATCCGGCGCTGACCCGGCGCCGGCCACGAGCGCCGGGTCGAGGCCGACGAGGTCGCGGTAGCGCGCCGTGTCGGTCGCGCCCTCGGTATTGAAGACCAGGATCCGCGCCTCCGCGCCGCAGCCGAGCGCCTGCCGTGCCCCGGCATCGCCGGCGACGCGGAGCAGGCCGGCGAGACCGGCACCGCCGCTTTCGCCGGCCACCACCGCCATGTCGCCGGCCTCGGGCCGGGCGAGGCGGTTCATCGCCGCGACGGCGTCCTCCTCGCTCACCGTCATGAAGGCGTCGGCGGCGCGGGCGAGGATGCGCCAGGCGACGAGCGAGGTTTCGTAGCATTCGAGCATGGCCATCACCGTTGGCGCGCCGGCGGCGATGCGGACGGGGCGTCCGGCGCGCGCGGTCTCCAGCACGCAGGCGGCGCGGTCGGGCTCGACGACGACGAGCGTCGGCCGCCGCGCGCCGAGGCGTTCGGCGAGATGGCCGGCGACCGCGGCGGCGAGGCCGCCGACGCCGG
>NZ_AFPR01000446.1:0-5215 GCF_000219295.1 Acidiphilium sp. PM | reverse complement strand
CCAGCCGGCGGCGTCGAGCGTGGCGCGGCCGGCGGCGGCCTTGGCCATCTCGACGAAGAGGGTGCCGTAGAGCGGGCCGGAGGCGCCGCCGACGGTGCCGATCAGCGTCATGCCGACGGTGCGGAACAGCGCCGCCGGATCGGCGGGCGTGCCGAGCTTCGCCATGACGGCCTTGAAGCCGCGGGCGAGGTTGGCGCCGTGATCGCCATCGCCGATCGCGGCGTCGAGATCGGAGAGGTAGCCCTGCTGCGCCTCGATCGCGGCGGCGGCGCGGCCGAGCCAGGCGGTGAGCAGCGGAACGTCGAGCTGGTCGGCCATGTGCAATCCCCCTGCCCGCCTCAGGCGCCCCAGCGCAGCGCCGGGGTGACGACCGGCGCGTCCCAATGACGGATCATGTCGTCGGTCAGGCGCAGCAGGGTGATCGAGGTGCCGGCCATCTCGAGGCTGGTCATGTAGGGGCCGACCAGCGAGCGCGCGACCGTCAGCCCGTGGCTGCGGGCGATTTCCGCGGCCTTGCGGTAGAGGATGTAGAGCTCGACCAGCGGCGTGCCGCCGAGGCCGTTGACGAACAGCAGCACCTTGTCGCCCTGGCGGAACGGCAGGTCGGCGAGGATGGGTTCCATCAGCATTTCGGCCACACGGTCGGCCGGTTCGATGGGGATGCGCTTGCGGCCGGGCTCGCCATGGATGCCGATGCCGTATTCCATCTCGCCCTCGCCGAGGGTGAAGCTCGGCTTGCCGGCATGCGGCACGGTGCAGGGGCTGAGCGCGACGCCCATCGAGCGGGCGGCGCCGTTCACCTCGCGGCAAAGGGCGGCGACGCTGGCGAGGTCGGCGCCGGCCTCGGCGGCACCGCCGCAGATCTTCTCGGCGAGGATTGTGGCGCCGACGCCGCGGCGGCCGGCGGTGTAGAGACTGTCCTGCACCGCCACATCGTCATCGATCACGACGGCGGCGACGTCGAGCCCCTCCTCCTTCGCGAGGTCGGCGGCCATCTCGAAGTTCAGCACGTCGCCGGTGTAGTTCTTCACGATATGGAGCACGCCGGCGCCGCCATCGACCGCCCTGGTGGCGGCGAGCATCTGGTCCGGCGTCGGGCTGGTGAAGACGGCGCCGGGGCAGGCGGCATCGAGCATGCCGCGGCCGACGAAACCGCCATGCATCGGCTCGTGGCCGGAGCCGCCGCCGGAGAGCAGCGCCACCTTGCCGCGCACCGGGGCATCGGCGCGGGTGATGAAATCGGGATCGGTGTGGACGCGGATCAGATCGGGATGCGCGGCGGCCATGCCTGCCAGCGCCTCGGCCACCACGTTTTCCGGCGCGTTGATGAATTTTTTCATGAAATCGTCCCCCGTATTGGCATTCTTGATGGAAAGGCGCGGCTGGCGGGCCCCGGAGAACGCGGACGAAGAACCGGATACGGGACCGGCGCGCCCCATCTTCGATGGGGGCGCGCCGGCAACGTTAGTCGAGGCGTCGGGCGATGGCGAGTCCCGGCCGGGACCCGGTCAGACCATGTCGGCGGTCAGCGCGTCCTCCGGAATGGCGCCGCGCAGCAGGCAGGGGGCGGCGAAGAGCGCGCGGCTGGCGGCACCCCGCAGCGTCATCGCCGCGACGATCACCCAGAGGGCGGCGAGGCTCGCCGTCATCGCCACGGCGGCGATGTGGAACAGGGCGAGGTGGGTCTGCCCGGCGAGGGCGAAGGTGGTGGCGGCGTAGACGCCGAGCGGGAAGGTGAAGCCCCACCAGCCGAGATTGAACGGAATGCCGCCGCGCAGGTAGCGCAGGGTTGCGAGCACCGCGAAGGCGAGCCACCAGACGCCGTAGCCCCAGAGGATGACGCCGCCGATCAGGCCGATGCCGCGCGCCGCATCGGCGAGCCCCGGCAGGCCGAGCGGGGCGAGCGCGCCCTGCGCATCGGCGCCGAGCAGGAGCAGGCCGAGCGCGCCGGTGCCGATCGGCCCCAAAGTGAGCCAGGACGAGGGCGCCATGTCGCGATGCGGCAGGCGGTGCAGCACGAGGCGGAGCAGCAGGACCGCGACGATGCCGAGCGCGACCGGCACCGAATAGGCCCAGAGGGCGTAGGACAGGATGTCGACCAGCAGGGCGAGATGCGGGTTGCCGAGATGCGGGACGATCTGCGCGCCGCTCGCCGCCGCGACCTCGGCGGCGACGACCGGCAGCAGCCAGACCGCCGTCATCCTCTCGATCGCGTGGTCCTGGCGGATGACCATCAGGAAGGGCACGCCGATGCCGATGACGAGCGACAGCGCCACATCCGCCCACCAGAGCGCGGTGGCGATGCCGACCGCTTCCGGCCCGAGCGGGGCGAGACCGAAGGCGATGAAACCGTTGATGATGGTGGCGAGGCCCATCGGGATGGTGCCGAGGAACATCGACATCACCGAATGGCCGAAGATGCGCGCGGCCTCCCGCGGGTAGAGCAGCCAGCGCGCGGCGTAGAGCAGGGTGAAGAGGGCGAACAGCGCCATGTTCAGCAGCCAGAGCGCCATCGCCGGGCGATGCAGGCCGGGCAGCTGGTTGAGGTCGAGCGCGAGGATGCCGGTGCCCATCGTCGCGGCGAACCAGTTCGGCGTGAACTGGCGCACGATGGCGAGCAGGTCGGTGCGGCGGGCGTGAATGAAACGGGCGAAGCCTTGGGTGAGCATGGAAGCCTCCAGATGAATGCCGGGGGACGGAGCGGAGCCCGCGCGCCGGCGTTGCGTCTTTAATGGGGCCTCGGCGGATGATCTTCTATACAGATTGGATTGATTGAATTGATCGTATGAAGCGAACATTTGCGCGCTCCCCTCGCCGAAAGGCGGAGCGCGATTGCGCCGAACGGATGATCGCGGCTTGAGCGGGATCATCGGCATGTCGCGCGCCGGCGGGCAGGCTGGGGGCCGTCCCGCAACCGGGAGGCCGGATCATGGACCGCCAGCTGCTCGACTTCACCCGCCGGGCCCTCGCCGCCGGCGCGGCGCGCGCGGAGATTGCCGCGGCCCTGCGCGCGGCCGGCTGGCAGGACGCCGATATCGGCGAGGCGCTGCACGCCTTCGCCGAGGTTCCGTTTCCGGTGCCGGTGCCGCGGGCGCAGCCCTATCTCTCGGCGCGCGAGGTGTTCGTCTACCTGGTGGTGTTCGTGGCGCTCTATACCGCCGCCTACAATGCGGGCGCCCTCGCCTTTCACCTGATCGACCACGCCTTTCCCCGGCGGATCGGCAGCCGGATTTATGTAAGCGCCACGCTGCTGCGGGACATCAGGTGGAACATCTCGGCGATCCTGGTCGCCTACCCGGTCTTCGTCGTGCTGTTCCGCCGGATCAACCGGGCGATCGCGCGGGACCCGGCGCGGCGGGGATCGCGGCCGCGCCAGTGGCTGACCTACCTCACGCTGTTCATCACCGCGCTATGGCTGGCCGGCGACGTGATGGCGCTGATCTACAACGCGCTGGGCGGCGAACTGGCGGTGGCGACCCTGCTGAAGCTCGCGACGGTGGCGGTGATCGCCGGCGGCATGTTCGGCTATTTCCTGCGCGACGCGCGTGAGGCGGCGGCGCCATGAGGCCGGGCGGCGCCAGCCTGTTCGCGGGCAGCCTCGGACTCGCCGCGCTGTTGCTGGTGATCGCGGGGTTTCTCGTGATCGGCTCGCCGGAGCATATCCGCCGGCAGCAGGCCGACCAGATGCGCAGCCTGCAACTCGGGATACTGTCGGGCGAGATCGCCGCCTACCGGCGCGGCCACGGCGCGCTGCCGCAACGGCTCGAGGAGCTGGAGCCATCCCCCGGCTATGGCGCGGTGCCGCTGACCGATCCGGAGGGCATCCCCTTCGAATACAGCGTGACCGGGACCGACAGCTACGAACTCTGCGCGCATTTCGCGCTCTCGACGCTGGACGAGCGGGCCAGCCAGGAGGCGGGGTTCCAGCATCCGGTCTTCGGCCGGCACGCCAGCGGGCGGCAATGCTTCAGCCTGCATGCGACGGCGGCGGGCCAGAAGTGAGGTGGCGCTACAGCGCGTCGAAGTCGACGGTGACGCGCGGCGTAAGCGGACGGGACTGGCAGGTGAGGATGAAGCCGGCAGCGGTTTCCCACGGCTCCAGCGCGTAGTTCACGGCCATGTCGGCCTCGCCATCGGCGAGGCGGGCGCGGCAGGTGGAGCACATGCCGCCCTTGCAGGCGAAGGGCATGTCGAGCCCGGCGCGGAGCGCGGCGTCAAGGATCGTCTCGCCCTCGGCCACCGGCACCTCGCGGCGCTTGCCGTCGAGGATGATGGCGGCGCGATGGGCGGACGGGGCGCCGGGCGCGACCGGCGGGCGCGGGCGCGGGCGGCCGCCTTCGGCGGAGACGAAACGCTCGGTGTGAAGGCGCGCGGGGGGCAGGCCGAATTCGGCGAGGACGCCGGCGACCTCGTCGATCATCGTGGCGGGTCCGCAGACATGGGCATGGGCGATCTCGGCCGGCGGCACCATGGCGGGCAGCAGGCGGCGCACGCGCGCGCCGTCGAGCCGCCCGTTCAGCACGGGAAGATCCTGTTCCTCGCGCGACAGCACGTGCAGCACCGAGACGCGGCCGAGATGGCGGTCCTTCAGCGCGGCCAGCTCGGCGCGGAACAGCGCGTCGGCGCCGGTGCGGTTGCCGTAGAAGAAGTGAAAGCGGCTCGCGGGCGAGGCGGCCAGCACGGCGCGGGCGACCGGCAGCACCGGGGTGATGCCGGACCCGGCGCAGAAGGCGACATGCAGGCCGGCGGGATCGGCCAGGGCGGCGGCGCCGAAGCGGCCGGTCGGCGTCATCACGTCGATCGGGTCGCCCGGCCGCAGCGCCTCGTTCACCCAGGCGGAGAAGCGCCCGCCATCGACACGCCGGACCGCGATGCGCAGCTCGCCATCCTCCGGCACCGTGCAGATCGAATAGGAGCGGCGCAGTTCCTCGCCCGCGATCGTCGCGCGCAGGGTGAGATACTGGCCGGGGGCGAAGCGGTAGGCGCCGGCGAGCGCCGGCGGCACCGCGAAGGACAGCGAGACGGTGTCCGCCGTTTCGCGCCGGAGATCGGCCACGCAGAGGCGGTGGAATTTCGGCGCGGCGGCGGGTTCGGTCAGTGGCATTTGAAATGCTCGAAGGGCTCGCGGCAGGCGCGGCAGCGCCAGAGCGCCTTGCAGGCGGTGGCGCCGAAGGGGGCGAGCTCCTCGGTTTCGGCGCTGCCGCATCGCGGGCAG
>NZ_AFPR01000447.1:0-12050 GCF_000219295.1 Acidiphilium sp. PM | reverse complement strand
GTCGGCGGCAAGCCGGCGCACCGCGCGCCACAGCGCCGCCCGATCCCCCGGATCGACCAGCAGCGCGTTGCGCTCGTGGGTCAGCACCTCGCGGATATTGGGCTGGTCGGGGGCGACGATGGCGCAGCCCGCGGCCATGTATTCGAACAGCTTCAGCGGCGAGGCATAGGCGACGGAGGCGGGCTGCAGCGCGATATCGATGCCGGCGAGAAGGGCCGGAACCGCCTCGCGGTCGACCAGCCCGGCGAAGCGCACCCGGTTCTCGATTCCGAGGGCGGCGGCGCGGGCCCGCAGGTCGGGCAGCGCGGGCCCGGTGCCGGCGATCACGAGGTCGAGCGGCAGGGCGCTGTCGCGAGCCATGTCGTCGATGATCAGGTCGAGCCCGTGCCAGGGGCGGACGAAGCCGATGAACCCGAGCACCGGCGTATGCGCGGCGGCGCGGTCCGGTTCGGGAAACCGGCCGATATCGACGCCGTTCGGCGTGATCGTGATGCGGTCGGCCGGCGCGCCCTCGGCCACGAGTATGTCGCCCAGCACCCGGGTGACGGCGAAAACCCGGTCCGCGGCGCGCCAGACGGCGCGTTCCCCGGCGCGCGCCACCGCCTGCAGGCGCAGGCCGCCATGCTGCGCGCGCTCGTCGGCCAGCGGGGAATTGACCTCGACGAAATAGCGGCAGCGGCACAGCCGCGCGGCCCAGGCGCCGGCGAGGAAAAACAGGTTGTAGCGCTCGTAGATCAGGTCGGGGCGGAATGTCCGCACCGCGCGCCACAGGCGCCAGAAGGCGGGAAGATTATAGGCCAGCTCGGCGAGTTCGCCGATGGCGGCGGGCAGCAGCCGGCGCAGCGCGCCGGCCGCGCCACCCGAATCGCCGAAGCGCGACGCGGCATAGGCGCCGGGGCCGACCACCAGGACCTCGTGCCCGGCCCGCCGGAACGCGGCGATCAGGTCCTCGAGATGCACGGACTGGCCGTCGCGCGACTGGATCCGGTGGCTGTAGAGAATTTTCATGAGGGAACGCCGGTTGTCTGGCCGCGCCTCCGGCGGGCGCGGCGCAGGGCGCCGAGCCGCTCGCGGGCGAGCATGGCAAGGCCGGCGGCGCTGCGCGGATTGATCAGCAGCAGCCCGGCCATGGTCCGGTGCCGGGAAACCCAGTCGCGCTTGTAGCGATCGTCGCCGCGCCCGAAATCGAGGTGATCCACGGTGTCGGCGGCGAGGATCGACCTGATCATCAGCGCCGTCAGAACCGTTCCGGGCGAGCGCGCCACAGCGCCCTCGACATGCGCCAGCTTGAGCAGATAGGCGCGGCCGCCGCTGATCGCCCAGTATTGCGCGGCGATCGGCCCGTCGTCATCGGCGAGAATGCCGGCGCGCAGCAGCCCCGCGCCCGCCAGCCCGCGCATGATCCGCGCGTTGATCCCGGCGAAGGGCTCGGCGGGCTTCCATGATCGGTCATAAACCGCGTCGAACTGCGCGACGGCCTGGTCGAGATCGACCGGCTCCGGCTCCGGGCCGTCGCCCGGCGACGCCGCGCCGAAGCCGAAGCAGCGGAACCGCAACGCGCCGGCGGCCCGCATCCGCCGGCGGATGGTGTTGCGCAGCGCCCCCGGCCGCCCGGAGAGCCAACGCTCGAAATCGCCATCCACCGGCATGAACCAGTTGCTGAAATGATCGAACCGGCTGACCGCGAGGCCATGCGCCGCGGCGGCCCGTTCCAGCGCGGCGATGGCCGGATCGTCCGGGTCGAGCGCGTCGAGCCGGACGATGCCGCGCACCTGGCCCATGAGATGGCGGGCGAAAGCGGATGGATCGTGACCGCCCGGCCGGAACACGAGCGTATAGGGGCTGTTCAGCCCGGCCACCGGCACCAGCGCGCCGGCCCGTGAGCGGCACCATAGCGGCAGGCTCGCCCCATCTTGCGTCAGCATGGCGGGCACCAGATCACGCGGCCGCGCCGCCCCGGCGATCATGTCGAACCACAGAAAACTGCCGAACAGGTCCCGCGCCGGATCGGCAAAGCCCATCGCTCCGGCGCCGGGCCAGGGCATGACGCCCGCCGCCCCGCTCATGGCCGTGCGCCGTCATGACACGCGGCGATGAATTCGGCCGCCTTCAGCCGCCAGTCGGATCGGCTCGCGCGGGCGCGCCCGCCTTCGGCCAGCCGCGCGCGCAGCGCCGCGTCCTCGCGCAGGCGACGCATCGCCGCGGCGATCGCCGGAACCGAATGACCGTCGACCAGCAGCCCGTTCTCGCCGTCGCGCACGGCGGCGGGGCTGCCGCCGTCGCGGCCGGCGATCACCGGCAGGCCGGCGGCATTGGCTTCCAGGAACACGAGGCCGAACCCCTCCGTATCGCCGGAGGCGAGCGCCCGGTTGGGCATCACGAACACGTCGCCGAGACGGTAATGATCGGCGAGGTCGGCATCCGGCACGTCCCCCGCGAACACCACCGCCTCGCCCACGCCCTCACCCACGGCGATCTGCGCCAGCGTTCCGGCATAGGGCCCGTCGCCCACCACCAGGAACCGCAGCGCCGGATCTGCGCGATGCAGCGTCGCGAAGGCGCGGATCGCGTTGTCGATGCCCTTCTTTTCCAGCAGCCGGCAGACGGAGACGAACACGAAATGCCCCCGCAGGCCATGGCGTTCGATCAGGTCGCCGCGCGGGCCGCCCGGCGCGGGAGCGAATCGATCGAAATCGACGCCATTCTCGATGAGCCGGATCCGGTCCCGCGCGCCCGGCAGCATCGATGCCACGGTATCAAAGGTGAAGCGGCTGACCACGATGATGACATCGGCGGCGGCGAGCGCGGCGCGGCGGCGGCGTCCGCTCGGGTCGTAATTGTCGTCGGTGGTGATTTCCTCGCCATGCACATAGGCCACGCGGCGCAGTCCCGGCCAGAACCGCAGCACCCGCAGGATCCAGGCGCCGGACATCAATTCGCCGACGCAGACCGCACTGATCGGCCGCGTCGCCAGAATCGCGACGAGGCGGCCGAGCACCGCCAGCCGCAGGGCGAGGTCATAGGCGATGAAGCGCAGCCGGGCGATCGGGGGTTCATCGCCCGACTGGCGCAAAGGCGTGCGCAGCAGCATCAGCCGCGTCACGCGGAACGGGGCCTGCCGGTCATGCTCGCGCCAGCCGATCAGCGGCAGATCGTCGGCGTAATGGGTGCGGGGGGCGAGAACCTCGACCATGCCGTTCGCATGGCGGGCGAGTTCGCTGTAGACGAGCGCCGAGCCGCCGCGCACCGGCGGGAAATTGTTGGCGATCAGCAGGACGCGGCCACCGGCCATCACCGCGCCGCGGTCATCGGCTGCGGCCCGGCGGGGGCGAGCAGGCCGGGAATGGCATCGGTCCGGACGAACCGGCAACCCGTCCGGTCCGCGAGATCGGTCAGCATGGCCGACAGGTCGTCGTAGAAATGATGCAGGTCGCGCCGGCTCCGCACATAGGGGTTCCGGCCCGGCCAGATCGAGGAGCTATGGAAGCTGAGCGGGAAAATGCGCTGCTCCCGCGCGAGCAGGGCGTCGGTCAGACGCCGCGCCGCCCCCGCGCCATTGCCCTCGGGCGAGAGCGTCACGCGTTCGGCGCAGCCGAGGCGGGCCAGCGCCGCGCCAAGGATCTGCCGCCGGCGGCCCGGCTGGTTGATCCACCTGTAAGCCGCGCGGCCGAACGCCCGGCCCCAGCCGATGACCGACCGGCAGAGCGGCAATTCCAGGAGTTTGCGGTCATCGCCAAACCAGAACGGCTCGAAATCGATCGCGCTGTAATCGAGCCCGCCCTCGCCGGCCATCGAGGTTCTCGGCGCAAGGCTGGTATCGATCGAGACGCCGAGCTTGCTGATCAGCCGCGCGGTATGGGGGCCGAGGCCATAGCGGCCGGAGCGGAACACGGTTGGCGGCATCGCGAAACAGTCCACGAACTTCTCGTGGAGATTCTCCAGCTTCTGCGCCTCGATTTCAGAATCGAGATTGCTCGCGAACGACAGGTCCGAGCGCGGCTGCCCGGCGAAAGGGGGCGTGATCCAGGCGTGAAGCTGCAGGCCGAGGGCGCAATCGCCACGCTCCGCCATCCGCCGCAACTGGGTCACGACTTTTGGATTCTCGAGAACGGGGTAGGTCAGCAGCAGCGTGGGAACGGCGCCATAGGCGCGCAGGATGGGGCTCAGTTGATCGAGGTGATGCAGATAGGTCGTGTCAAACGGCGTACCCTCGACCGGCGTCAGCCAGTCGAAATCCTCTTCCGTGTCGATGATGACGGTGGCAACCGGCTTAGGCTCGCGCAGCCGCGCCGGAACCGGAGCAATAAATAGATCTGAAATCAATTCAGGCATGACAATTTAATCTTCTTATGGAATTATCTTTTTTTTAATGACACGTGGAACCTTCGATTTCAAGCGCAGCCCGTCGGGCTCCGATCACGATCCGGCCCTGACGGTGGTGGTTGAGGACGATCCGGACATCGCCGCCCTTGGCGAGGAATGGCAGGCGCTGGAGGCGCGGGCCGACGGCTCCTTCTTCACCTCATGGACCTGGATCGCCGCCCTGCTGGCCAATGGTCTCGTCCATCCGCTGGTGGTGCGCGTCGAGGCGGCCGGCCGGCTGGTGGCGATCGGGATTTTCCACCGGCGGGCGAGAGGGTTCTCGCGCTCGCTGAGCCTGACCTCGGTGGACGACCCGGAATACGACGCCCCCTATGTCGAGCATAACGGACCGCTGGTCGATCGCGACTATCCGGAGGCGTCAGGGATCTGGTGGCAGGCGATCGGCCGGCTCGGCGCCAGCGTCGTCTACCTGCCGGGGATCGCGCCGGAGGCGCTGCCCGGCCTGCGCCGGCTCGGCACGGTGCTGGTCGAGCGGCAGCAACCGGCCCCGCGCCGCAGCCTGGCGCCGGTGCGCGCCTGCGGCGGCGACGTCACGGCGCTGATGTCGCCCAACAGCCGAAGGCAGATCCGCCGCGCGATCCGCGCCTGCGAGCAGAGCGGTCCCCTGACGCTCGATCGGGCGACGACGCCGGACGACGCCCGTCTCGCCTTCGCCCGGATGGCGGATCTGCACCGCGCGGGCTGGCGGAGGCGCGGCCAAGCGGGGGCGATGTCACCATCGTTCTGCCGGTTTCATCTTGATGTTCTGGCCCGGGGTGTCGCGGCCGGTACGGCCGATCTGCTGACCGTCAGGGCAGGCGACCGGCTGATCGGCCATCTGTATAATTTCCGCTACGGCCGGACGGTGTCGGCCTATCAGAGCGGCTTCGCCTACGACACGGCTTTGCCGCACGAAAAGCCGGGACTGGTCTGCCATGCGCTGGCAATCCGGCATTATGCCGAACAAGGCCTGGAGATTTACGATTTCCTCGCCGGGGCGGCACGCTACAAGACCAGCTTCGCCGACCATGCGCGGGATCTGGTCTGGCTTCGGCTCGCGATGGGCCATGCGCCGCTGGCATTGATGATCCGGGCGCGGGCGAGGGTGGCGGCGTATCGGGATCGCCGGGATATTTGAAAGAAGATCCTGTCCGGAGAATTTCACGTCACGCATTCTGATTCCCTGGAAAGTCAATAATCCATTGGAATCATTGAGTGCGTCGTTGTCGTCGCACGCGCGCGGCACGAACGACCGCGGCGATGCCTTCGGCAGGCCGATGGCTTGGCCCGCTCTATGTTCCGGCTTCGCTCGACATCGCGAGGCCCAGCCGCCGCATCAGCCTGGGGTTTCCGGGCGAGACGACGTCGGCGAGCGTATAGCGGTCGAACACGCCCAGAAGCGCGTCCCGCGCCTCATTCATCACGGCCTGAAGATCGCAGCACCCGCCGATCGCGCAGCGCCCGCCCTCCTGGCAGGGGACCAGCGCCAGGCCCGGTTCCATCGCCCGGATGACCTCGCCAAGCCCGATATTCGCAGCCGGCCGGGCAAGGCGCATCCCGCCATGCCGGCCGCGGATCGTCTCGACCAGGCCGGCCTGGCCAAGGGCATGCACGACCTTGGTCAGGTGATGATCCGAAATGTCGTACGAAGCGGCGATTTCGGCGATCGACGCCTGGCGTTCCGGCCGCAGGGCGAGGAAGATCAGCGTGCGCAGACCGTAATCGGTGAACATCGTGAGATGCATCTGTCCTCACTATCGCCACGGCCGGTCCGGATCAACGCAGCTGGACCTGCTCGGCGAGGATCTGCGCCTCCGGCACGCCATGCCACCGTGCCGTCGTCACCACCGCCTCGACCAGCTTCGGCGGGCCGCAGACATAGATGTCCGGCGGCGTGGCGGCGTTGGAGAGCCATGAATCGAGCGCTTCGGCCGATGTGCCTGTAAATCCGCTCCAGTCTCCCTCGGGATGCCAGATCGCGGTGGTGACGGTGAGGCAGGGCAGTTGCGCGGCCAATGCCGCAATCTCGTCGGTCGCGAACAGTTCGGCCTCGCGGTTGGCGCCGAAGATCAGGTGGGTTTCCTGCATGTCCTGGAATTCGGCGAGGTGCCGCAGCATCGAGAGCAGTGGCGCGAGGCCGCAGCCGCCGCCCACCAGGCAGCGCGGTCGGGGGCTGGTGTCGTCCAGCACGAAACGGCCGAGCGGGCCGCGCAGCGAGAGCGCATCGCCCGGCTTCGCCTCGGTTCCGAGCCAGGTCGAAAAGGCGCCACCCGGTACCAGCCGGATCAGGAATTCCACCCGCCCGTCCCAGTTCGGCAGGTTGGCCAGCGAATAGGCCCGGCGGATATCGGTGCCGGGGATCGCCACCTCCATGTACTGGCCGGGCACGAAATCGGCGGCCTGCCCGAGTTCGGCGTCCGGCCGCAGGCGCAGGGCGAGCGAAACGGCGCTCGCGCCCGCCGGCGCGATCCGCTCGATCACCGCCTCGCGGGTCGGCGCGCGGTGCCGCAGGATCGCCGACTCGGCATAAGGCAAGGCCACCGTCATGTCGGAGGTCGGGCGGCACTGGCAGAGCAGCACGTCGCGGGTGATCGTCTCGCCAGGCTGCCCGCCGGCATCGTGGTCGCCGCTGGCGATTTCGGCGCGGCACAGGCCGCAGCTGCCTTCATGGCACATCGAGGGCAGGAACAGCCCGGCGGCCTCGGCGGCGGCGAGCACGGTTTCGCCCGGCGGGCAGGCGACGTCGAGACTCGCGCCGTCGCGCGTGAGAAGGGTGATGTCGTTCATCGTTCGGTTCCTGGGGTCGATCCCTGGTTCGGATGCGGGGGCCGGGGCGGCGCGTGGCCGTCCCGGCTTGTGGTCGTCAGGCCGCCGCCTTCGGCGCGAGTGCGTCGGCAATGTCGGCCTCGGCCGAGGTGATCGGCCGCACCCCGAAGCGGTTCACCAGAATGTCGAGCAGCGCCGGCGTCAGGAAGCCCGGCAGCGTCGGCCCGAGGCGGACATTGCGCACCCCGAGGGCGAGCAGCGTGAGGAACACCGCCGCCGCCTTCTGCTCGAACCACGAGACCACGAGCGACAGCGGCAGGTCGTTCACCCCGCATTCGAAGGCGCCGGCCAGCGCCTGGGCGATCACCAGCGCGGAATAGGCGTCGTTGCACTGGCCGATATCGAGCATCCGCGGCAACCCGCCGATCGTGCCGAACTCATGCGTGTTGAAGCGGTACTTGCCGCAGCCGAGCGTCAGCACCACCGTGTCGTCCGGCGCCTGTTCGGCGAACTCGGTGTAGTAGTTGCGCCCGGGGGCAGCGCCGTCGCAGCCGCCGATCAGGAAGAAATGGCGGATCGCGCCGGCCTTCACCGCGCCGATCACCTGCTCCGCCGCCCCCAGCACGGCCTCGCGCCCGAACCCGGTGGTGACCGTCCTCTCCGGCTCGGTGCGGGTAAAGCCCGGCAGCGCCTTCGCCGCCTGCACCACCGGCGAGAAATCGCCATCGGCGATATGCCGCAGCCCCGGCCAGCCCACCGGCCCGGCGGTGAAGATGCGGTTGCGGTAAAGCGGCTGCGGCTCGATCAGGCAGTTCGAGGTCATCACGATCGGGCCGGGGAAGGCGGCGAACTCGGTCTGCTGGTTCTGCCAGGCGGTGCCGTAATTGCCGGCGAGATGCGAATAGGCGTGCAGCTTCGGATAGCCGTGCGCCGGCAGCATCTCGCCATGGGTATAGACATTGATGCCGGTATCCTTCGTCGCCTCCAGGATCGCGTGCAGGTCGCGCAGGTCATGGCCGGAGACCAGGATCGCCTTGCCCTCGACCGGCGTGATCCGCACCGGCGTCGGCGTCGGCGCGCCATAGGTGCCGGTATTCGCGGCGTCGAGCGCCTCCATCACGGTGAAATTGACGCGGCCCAGCGCCAGCGCCTCTTCCAGCATCAGTTCGAGATCGACCGGACCGCCGGCCAGCAGGTCGAGCACCCGCGCCACCCCGTCGGCGATCGCCTCGCGGGTCTCGCCCAGCACCTCGGCATGGTGAGCGTAGGCGGCAACGCCCTTGAGGCCATAGAGCAGCAGGGCGCGCATGCCGATCACGTCCTCGCCGACCGCCTCGGCGCCGGCGCGCACGCTGGCGACATTCGCCTGCGCCAGCAGGCCCACCAGCGAATCCGCGGGAATGAACGCGGCGGCGCCACCCAGCGCCTCCGGGGTCTGCCCCGCCTCGCTCGCCGCCTCCGCATAGGCGTCGCGGAGCCGGTCGCGCAGCCGCGCCGCCGTGGCAATCATTTCAACGAAGCGGGCCCGGTTGAAATTCACATTGGTGAGCGTGGTGAACAGCGCATAGAGAATGAAGCTGTCCGCCTCGGCGTCCCGGCGGCCGAGTGCCTGCAGCCGCGTCACATACTGGCCGATGCCCTTGAGCTGATGGATCAGCACGTCCTGCAGGTCCGCGGTCGCCTCGTCCTTGCCGCACACGCCTTTCGGCCCGCCGCAACCCGCTGCTCCCGTCTCGGAGCGCATCGTCTGTTCACACTGAAAGCAAAACATGAATCTGAAATCCCTTCGCTGGTGATCCTCCCGCGCGGGGCCGTCGGGCCGGCGTCAAAAGGCGTATCCGAAATGCCTGTTAAAAAACGTATCCGCCTTGATCTGGATCATGCGGCCGGAAAATCATGTCGCCCGCATCACGCGGGCGCAAAATCATGTCGTGCGCTTGCGGAACAGCCAGGCCGCGAGGCCGAGATTGACCGCGCCGATCGCCGCCATCGGCCAGAACTGGCCGGCGAGCGTGCCGAACCCCGCCCCTTGGAGAAACGCGCCGCGCACGATCACCAGCATGTAGCGCAGCGGGTTGACCAGCGTGATCCGCTCCACCCAGAGCGGCATGTTGGCGATCGGTGTCGCGAAGCCCGACAGGATCACCGAGGGCACCATGAACAGGAACGCGCCGAGCAGCGCCTGCTGCTGTGTGGCCGACACCGCCGAAATCGCGAGCCCCACCCCGGTCACGGCGGTGACGAACAGCAGCAGCCCGACATAGAGAGCCACGATGTTCCCGCGCAGCGGCACGTGGAACCAGAACACCGCCGCGAGAATGATCACCGTGGCCTCGACCATGCCGATCAGCAGCCCCGGCACGCTCTTGCCGATCAGGATGTCGAGCTGTGTCAGCGGCGTCACCAGCAGCTGGTCGAAGGTTCCCGCCTCGCGCTCGCGCGCCACCGAAAGCCCGATCACCACGAGGGTCACCACCTGGGTGAGCAGTGCGACGATGCCCGGCACCACGAACCATTGCGAGCGCAGCGCCGGATTGTAGCGCGCCCGCATCACGAGATGCGCTGGCGGCCCGCGCCCGCCCCGCGCCGCCCGCCAGTCATCGCCGAAGCGGGTGAGGATCGTGTTCGCATATCCCACGATGATCAGCGCGGTGTTGGAATTCCGCCCGTCCACGATCACCTGCACGGGCGCCGCCCGCCCGCTCAGCAGGTCGCGCGTGAAGTGCCGGCCGATCACCAGCACCATCTGCACCGCGCGGGAATCGATCAGCGCGTCGATCCGGTGGTCGCTGTGCAGCGTGTCCGCCAGTTCGAAGGTGGGCGCTCCGAGAAACCGCGCGACCAGTTCCCGCGAGGCCTGGCTGCCATCCTGGTTGTAGATCGCGACCGGCACGCGGTTGAGGTCGAAGGTCGCGGCATAGCCGAACACCATCAGCTGGATCAGCGGCGCGGCGAACAGCACCACGCGGCCCCTGCGGTCGCGCAGGATCGCCTGCAGCTCCTTGATGATGAGGGCGATGATGCGCGCCATCCGCCTAGTCCAGCCGCTTGCGCGCCAGCGCCCGCGCCAGCCCGAGAAAGATCGCCGCGAGCACGACGAGCGCCGCCGCGTTCGGCAGGATGACGGCCCAGACATCGCCCGCCAGGAATACGGATTGCAAAATCGCAACGAAATATCGCGCCGCCACCACATGCGAGATCGCCTGGACGAAGCCGGGCGTGCTGTGCAGGTCGAACACGAAGCCCGAGAGGATGAAGGCCGGCAGGAAGGTGGTGATCAGCGCGATCTGCCCGGCGACGAACTGGTTGCGCGCCACCGTCGAGATCACCAGCCCCATACCGAGCGTGGCCAGCATGAACAGCGCGGCGCAGGCGCTGAGCACCACGATCGAGCCGTGCAGGGGCACGCCGAAGAGAAACACCGCGATCGCGACCGAGCCGAGCATCCCGCCCATTCCGAGCACGAAATAGGGCACGAGCTTCGCGATCAGGATTTCGCGCAACGCCACCGGCGTCACCATCAGCGCCTCCATCGTCCCGCGTTCCCATTCGCGGGCGATGACGAGGGCCGTCAGCAGCGCGCCGGTCAGCGTCATGATCAGCGCGATCAGGCCGGGGATCAGATAATGCCGGCTGTTGACCGAGGGGTTGAACCGCACGCGCGGGCGGACATCGAGCGGCAGCGGATCGCGCACCCCCTGCCGCGCCGCCTCCGCCGCGACCCATCCGGCCCACACCTGCTGGACATAGCCCTCGACCAGCCGCGCGGTATTGGCATCGACGCCATCGATGATGACGCCGATCGGCGCGCCGGCCGACCCGCGCGCCTGCCGGCCGAAATCGGCCCGCAGCCAGACGATCCCGTCCACCTTCCGCGCCGCCATCGCCCGTTCGGCCGCCTGGCCGGTCAGGTAGCGGTGCGGTTCGAAATAGCGCGAGCGGTCGAACCCGGCGGCGAAGCTCGCGGCGAGCGCCCCCGGCTGCTCCACCACGATGCCGAGCGGCACCCGCCGCGCATCGAGCGTCACGCCGTAGCCGAACAGCCAGAGCAGGATCGCCGGCAGCAGGAAGGCGATGGCGAGCGCGGACGGGTCGCGCAGGATCTGCAGCGCCTCCTTGCGCATCAACCCCCGCACCCGCCGCAGCGCCGCGCCGTTCATGCCGCCTTCCCCTCGGCCGCGCCGATCACGGCGATGAACGCGTCCTCCATCGTCGGGTCGGGCCGGGCCGCGTCCGCCGCCGCGGCGCGGATCGAGGCCGGCGTGCCCTCGGCGAGAATGCGCCCCTGCGCCATGATCACCAGCCGGTCGCAATACTCGGCCTCTTCCATGAAATGGGTCGTGACCAGCACCGTCACCCCGGCCTCCGCCAGCGCGCTGATCCGCCGCCAGAAATCCCGCCGCGCCAGCGGGTCCACACCCGAGGTCGGCTCGTCGAGAAACAGGATGTCCGGCTCGTGCATCAGTGACGCGGCGAGGGCGAGGCGCTGCTTGTAGCCGAGCGGCAGGTCGCGCGCGGCCGCCCCGCGCATCGCCTCCAGCCCGAATTCCGCCAGCGCCCAGCCGATCCGTGCCGCCCGCTGCCCGCCGCGCAGCCCATAGGCGCTGGCGAAGAAGGTCAGGTTCTGCGCGACGGTAAGGTCGCCATAGAGCGAGAATTTCTGAGCCATGTAGCCGATCCGCCCGCGCGCCGCCGCCGCCGCGCGCCGCAGATCGTAGCCGGCGACGTCGAGCCGCCCCTCGCTCGGCGGCAGCAGGCCGCACAACATGCGGAACGTGGTCGATTTTCCCGCCCCGTTCGCGCCGAGCAGGCCAAAGATCTCGCCGCGGCGCACCTCGAAACTCACGGCATCGACGGCGGTGAAATCGCCGAACCGCCGCGTCAGCCGCTCCACCGCGATGACGGTCTTCGCCGCCTCGGCC
>NZ_AFPR01000448.1:0-6580 GCF_000219295.1 Acidiphilium sp. PM | reverse complement strand
CGCGTCGGAGGACCGGCGGCGGCTCGGCATCTGCGCCGCCGCGCTGGAAGCCGACGGCGTGCGCCTGCCGGTCTGGCACGGTGCGGGCTGGTACCGCCCGGACGAGGGCGATCGCGGGATGTGGAGCGGCGGGACCGCGGAACTGCTGCTCGGCCGCCCGGCGCGGCGGATCAGCCTCGATCTTGTCGGCAGCGTGCCGCGCTGGGTGCGGGACCCGGCGGCGCTTGCGCTCTGAGCCGCCGCGGATTTGACATTCGGCGGCCGCCTCTCTATGCGGACCGGCATGGCCGGGAACGTGGACGCACCTTCGGGGTGCGCGCCCGTTCCGTCGCGCATGCGCGGCGGAACCTACCGGTGCAACATCAGCGGCACGTCCGCGTCAACAAGAAGGAGTGCGGCACGCATGACCAAGCGTACCGAAAGCAAGTACAAGATCAACCGCCGCCTTGGCGTGAATCTCTGGGGCCGGCCGAAATCCCCGATCAACAAGCGCGAATACGGCCCCGGCCAGCATGGCCAGCGCCGCAAGAAGCCGTCCGACTTCGGCGTGCAGCTGATGGCGAAGCAGAAGCTTCGCGGCTATTACGGCAATATCAGCGAGAAGCAGTTCTACAAGTATTACGAGGAGGCGGTGCGCCGCCGGGGCGACACCTCCGAGAACCTGATCGAGCTGCTCGAGCGCCGGCTCGATGCGGTGGTCTATCGCATGAAGTTCGCGATCACCCCGTTCGCCGCGCGCCAGTTCGTCAGCCACGGCCACGTTCTCGTCAACGGCCGCCGCGTCAACATCTCGTCGTACCAGGTGCGTGACGGCGATGTCGTCGAGGTGCGCGAGAAGTCGAAGCAGCTCGCCATGGTGCTCGACTCGGTGCAGAGCGCCGAGCGCGACGTGCCGGAATATATCGAGGTCGACCACCGCGCGATGAAGGGCACCTTCGCCCGCGCGCCGAAGCTGGCCGACGTTCCCTATCCGGTGCAGATGGAACCCAACCTGGTCGTCGAGTTCTACTCGCGCTGACCCTGCTTCCGGTTTGAAGTCTCGGGGCCTATATCCGCATCGGGTATGGGCCCCGTTTCGTTTTGGCACAAGGAGAGGCGGCATGAACACGACGAAGCGCATCATCGGCCTGGCCCTCGCGCTGGCGCTGGCCGGCAGCCTGGCCGGCTGCGGCCTGTTCGGGTCCGGCGGCGGCGCGGCGGGTTCCGGCAAGACCTATATCGAGATCCCGCAGCAGGGCCGCTGAACCGGCCGCCAATCGCCCGGTTCCGCTCCTGCCCGCCGGATCGGAGGATCTCGGCCGGCTGATCGAGGCCTATTGGGCGGGCGGGAAGATGCCGGTGCGGACCTCTTCGGCATAGGCGCCGATCGCCTCGCGCACCATCCGCGCCCCGTCGGCATACACCTTGGCGAAGCCCGGAACATAGCCGCCGGTCAGCCCCAGAACGTCGTGCATCACCAGGATCTGCGCGTCGGTCCCGTTGCCGGCGCCGATGCCGATGGTGGGCACGCGCACCCGCCTGGTGATCTCGGCGCCGAGTCCGGCCGGGATCGCTTCCATCAGCACCATCCGCGCGCCGGCCTCGGCGAGGGCGGCGGCGTCCTCGATCATTCGCGCCGCCGCGTCCTCGGTCTTGCCCTGCTTGCGGAAGCCGCCGAGCTGGCGGACATGCTGCGGCGTCAGGCCGATATGCGCGCAGACGGGCACGGCGCGGGCGGAAAGGAAGCCGACGGTCTCGACCATCGCCGCCCCGCCCTCGAGCTTGACGATGTCCGCCCCCGCCTTGAGCAACTGGGCGGCGCTCGCGAAGGCCTGGGCAGGGCCGGCCTCGAAACTGCCGAAGGGCAGGTCGGCCATGATCAGGCAGGCGGGCGCGCCGCGCGCGACCATGCCGGTGTGATAGACCATCTGCTCCAGCGTCACCCGCAGCGTGTCGCGCTCGCCCTGGACGGTCATTCCCAGCGAATCGCCGATCAGGATGCCGTCGATCCCGGCGGCCTCGGCGAGTTTCGCGAACGGATAATCATAGGCGGTGATCAGCGCGCGGCGCTCGCCGTTGCGCTTCGCGCGTTCCCACGATCCGATCGATTTGCGGTCGGCCTTCCGATCTGCCGTTTCCATCGCCATGCCTTTCTGTGCTGGGGCGTGCCTGCGCGCGCTCGGGCTCAGCCCGCGCCCTCGGTGATCAGCCGCTCGCCCTCCGCCGTCACCTCGCGCAGCGTGCCGCTCGGAACGTCGAAATAGAAGCCATAGACGCCGAGTTCGCCCGCGTTGTGCGCGGAGGCGATCCAGGGGAAGGTCATGAGATTCTCGAGCGAGACCCGCACGCTTTCGATTTCGGCGCGGCGGGCGGCTTCCACCGGGTCATCGGCGAAGCGCACGGCGCGCTTGCGGGCGGGTTCGGCGATCCGCACCCAGTTCGCCACGAAGTCGCGCGCCTCGGGCGGGGGTTCGTGCAGCAGCGCCGCGATGCCGCCGCAGGAGGAATGGCCGATCACCGCGATGCGCCGCACCCGCAGCACCCGCACCGCGAATTCCAGCGCCGCCGAGGTGCCGTGATTGGCGGTGTCCGGCGCGTAGGGCGGCACCAGATTGGCGATATTGCGCACCGTGAACACGTCGCCGGGGGCGCAGTCGAAGATCATCTCCGGCGCGACGCGGGAATCGCAGCAGGCGATCGCCAGCGTGTGCGGCTTCTGCCCGTCGCGCGCCAGGGCCTCCAGGGTTTCCCGCTGCGCCGGCCAGCGCGCCGCGCGGAACCGTCGATACCCTGCCAGAAGCTCTTCCATCCGGGCCCCTCCTCAAGACAGCGTTCCGCTTATCATCCATGCCGCGCTGCGGCAAACATCGTCTCATATCGTGACGCGACGTGGCCGCCTTCGCCGTCCCGACGGAAAGACGCCTGGTCCTGGACGGCCCATCATCGACCGGTTTTCCCCATCTGCGTTCGCGGCTCTCCGAAATGGCGTCTGCACCTCGTCGACACCCTGGCGGATCGCACCCTGGCAGATCGGGGGCCGCATCCGCTGCGGACATCGCTGACCGCTGGCGTCATCGCGTCGCGCCGGGCCTCGCGCCGTTGACAGGCGAGGGGCGATCGAGAAACTGGCGCGCGTGAAACTTTCATCATGGCCCATGATCGGTTGCGGTTGCGGCGCCCGTTTCGAGGAGGGCTGAACGTGTCGCGTGCGCTGCGGATCGCCCATGGCGACTTTGGCCGGGTCGCCTTGCTCGACATGGACCGCAGCCTGGTGCGCCATGCCCATCCGCATTGCCACGTCCTGCTCAAGCTGGGCGGGGACGACACGAGGTTCGCGGTCGGTTCGAGCCTGGCGCCGCTGACCGATGACCTTGCCGTGCTGGTGAACGCCTGGGAGCCGCATGCCTATGTGCACGATCCATCACGGCGCAATGCGCTGATTCTGGCGCTGTATATCGACCCGTCCTGGCTCCGGCTGGTGCAGGCGGACCGGATCGCGCCGGGAGCGCCGGGATTTTTCCCCGCCTCGGCGGGCCGCATCGATGCCGGCATCCGCCGGCTGGCCCACGATCTCGCCGACGCGATGGTCGACCCGACGATGCAGGCGGCGGCGCGCGAGGCCCTGCTCTCCGAGCTGATGATTCGCGTCGTCGCGCGCTTCGGGTCCTTGCGGGACCGGCGGGCGATGCTGATCGAGGCGGCCGGCCGCGCCTCGATCGACCATCGGGTGCGCCGCTCGATCGACGCGATGAGGGCGGATCCCGGCGGCGTGCCGGGCATGGAGCGGATGGCCCGGCAGGCCGGCCTGTCGCGCGCGCATTTCTTCCGGCTGTTCGAGCGTTCGACCGGCGTGACGCCGCTGGTCTTCCTCAACATGCTGCGGGTCGAGCGCGCGGTCGACGCGGTGATGAACGCGGATGAGAGCCTCGCCGACATCGGCGAGCGCCTCGGCTTCGGTGCGCCCGCGCAATTCAGCCGCTTTTTCCGCGACCATGTCAGCGTCGCGCCGCGAGAGTTCCGCGCCGTGCTACGCTCCGCCTGACGGCCGATTTTGAGATGATTTGCAAAGTCGCGTGACGCGATGCGGTCGCCAGCCGCGGTCTCGCGGCGCTAGTCTCCGGCCGAGATGAGTGCCGCGATCGCGGCGCCAGGAGGAAACAGGCATGGACACGCAGGAGGAAACAGGCATGGACACGCAGGCGCGGAAGTCGCTCGGTCGTTCGTTCCCGCGGATCGAGGATGCCGCCCTGCTGACGGGGCGGGGACGTTTCATCGACGACCTGCCGGTCGGCCCGGCCACATCGCATGCCGCCATCCTGCGCTCGCCCCACCCTCACGCCGCGATCGAGGAGATCGATATCCGGGAGGCGCTGGCGATTCCCGGCGTCTTTGCCGTGATCACCGGCGCGGATCTCGTGCCCGTCACCGGCACACTGGTCGCGAGCGTGCGCGTGCCGGCGGAGGCGCGGGTGATGGCAACCGACCGCGTGCGCTACGTGGGCGAGCCGGTCGCCGTCGCCATCGCCGCCGATCGCTACATCGCCGAGGACGCGCTGGACGCCGTCAGGGTGCGCTACCGCCTGCTCGACCCCGTCGTCGATCCCGAGGCGGCGCTCGCGCCCGGTGCGCCGGTGCTGCACGAGGCGGTCGGGGGGAACCTGCTGAACGAGCGGCATTTTTCCTATGGCGATCCGGATGCGGCGTTCGCGGCGGCGGCGCGCCGGATCACCGTCGTCGCGCGCTATCCGCGCAACACCGGCGCGCCGATGGAAACCTATGGCGTGATCGCGACCTATGACGCGCACGGCGATTCCTACGACGTGCAGGCCAATTTCCAGGGGCCGTTCAGCATCCATGCCGTGCTGGCGCGCGCGCTCAACGTGCCGGGCAACCGCTTGCGGTTGCGGATGCCGCCGGACTCCGGCGGCAGTTTCGGCGTCAAGCAGGGGGTGGCGCCCTATGTCGTGCTGATGGCCGCCTGCGCCCGGCTGACCGGGCGCCAGGTGAAATGGATCGAAGACCGGATGGAGCATCTCGCCGCGTCGGTGTCGGCGACCAACCGGGTGACGCGCCTTCACGCCGCCGTCGACGCCGAGGGGCGGATCCTCGCGCTGGACTGGGACCAGCTGGAAGACTGCGGCGCCTATCTGCGCGCCCCGGAACCCGCGACCCTCTATCGCATGCACGGCAACATGACCGGGGCCTACGACATCCGCAACGTGCGGATCCGCAACCGGTTGGTGGCGACCAACAAGACGCCGACCGGCCTCGTGCGCGGCTTCGGCGGCCCGCAGGTCTACTATCCGCTGGAGCGGCTGATGCAGCGGATCGCGGTGGAGCTCGGGCTCGATCCGGTCGAGGTGACGCGGCGAAACCTGATTCCGGCCAGCGCCTTTCCCTATCGCACGGCAACCGGCGCGCTGTACGATTCCGGCGATTACCGCGGCGCGTTCGACCGCGCGCTGGACGCCGGAGGATACGCCTCGCTGCTCGAACGGCGCGCGGCGGCGAGGGCGTCGGGGAGGCTGTACGGCATCGGGCTCGCCGTGGTGGTCGAGCCCAGCGTCTCCAACATGGGCTATGTCTCGACGGTGCTGACGCCGGAGGAACGGCGCCGCGCCGGGCCCAAGAACGGCGCGCAGGCCAGCGCGACGGTGGCGCTCGACCCGCTCGGCGGCGTTTCGGTCCATGTCGCCTCGGTGCCGCAGGGGCAGGGGCACCGGACCGTGCTCGCCCAGGTCGTGGCCGACGAGTTCGGCCTCGATCCGGCGGACATCATGGTGGTGACCGACCTCGATACCGCCAGGGATGCCTGGTCGATCGCCTCCGGCAATTATTCCAGCCGCTTCGCGCCGGCGGTCGCGGGCACGGCGGCGCTCGCGGCGCGGCGGCTGCGGGCCCGGCTTGCGGCGGTCGCCGCCGGACAGCTCAACGTGCAGGCCGGCGAGGTCCGCTTCGCCGGAGGCCGGATCTTCGCCGCGGGCAATCCCGGCAACGGCGTCTCCTTCGGCCGCATCGCTGCCGCCGGCCACTGGGCGCCCGGGACGATCGATGCCGAACTCGGCCAGACGCTGCGCGAGACCGTATTCTGGACACCGCCCGAACTCGCCGCGCCCAATGATGCGGACGAGGTGAATTCCTCGCTCTGCCACGGCTTCATCTTCGATTTCTGTGGCGTCGAGATCGAGCGGGCGACGGGCCGGGTGCGGATCGACCGCTACGTGACCATGCATGATTGCGGCACGATCCTGCATCCCGCGATGGTCGACGGGCAGATCCGCGGCGGGTTCGCGCAGGGGCTCGGCGCGGCGCTGCTGGAGGAGCTGGCCTATGGCGACGACGGCGCGTTCATCTCGGGCACCTTCGCCGACTACATGCTGCCCTACGCGACCGAGGTGCCGCCGATCGAGATCCTGCACGAGGAAACGCCATCCCCCTTCACGCCGCTCGGCGCCAAGGGGGTCGGCGAGGGGAACTGCATGTCCACGCCGGTCTGCATCGCCAATGCGGTGGCCGACGCGCTGGGCGTTGCCGAACTCCATCTGCCACTGACCCCGTCGCGGCTGCGCGCCCTGCTCGGCGAGGCGGAGCCGCCCCCCGC
>NZ_AFPR01000449.1:0-5295 GCF_000219295.1 Acidiphilium sp. PM | reverse complement strand
GGGGATGACGCGGGTGTCGTTGACCACCAGCAGGTCGCCGGGGGCGAGCAGGGCGGGCAGGTCGAGGATGGTGCGGTCGTCGAGCCCGTCGCCGCGGACATGCAGCAGGCGCGCGGCGTGGCGCGGCCGCGCCGGTTCGGCCGCGATGCGCTCGGGCGGCAGGTGATAGTCGAAATCAGCGAGGTTCATTCTTCGAGGTAGCTCGAAATCTCGACCAGGTTGCCGTCCGGATCGCGGCAGTAGACCGAGCGCATGGCGCCGAGCGCGCCGATTTTCGGCGCCGGGCCCTCGACGATGTCCACCCCCTGGGCCTGGAGGTGGTTCACCACGAAGTCGGTGCCGAGGGCGGTGACGAAGCAGATGTCGAGCGCGCTGGGGGCGGGCTTCGCCGCCTGCGGGCCGGACTCGCGCCCGGCCTGGTGCAGGTTCAGCTTCTGCGCGCCGAAGCGCAGGGCGATCCGGCGCTCGGCGCCGAATTCCTCGCGCTCCATGCCGAGGACGCGCTCGTACCAGTCGGCGGTCCTGTCGACGTCGGAGCAGGTCAGCACGACATGGTCGATCCGGTCGACGGTGAACTTCATGGCCGGCTCAGGCGAGGTCGGCGAAGAAGTCGTTGCCCTTGTCGTCGACCACGATGAAGGCGGGGAAGTTCTCGACCTCGATGCGCCAGACCGCTTCCATGCCGAGTTCGGGGTATTCCAGCACCTCGACCTTGCGGATGTTGTCGCGGGCGAGCACCGCGGCGGGGCCGCCGATGGAGCCGAGATAGAAGCCGCCATGCGCCTTGCAGGCGTCGCGCACCGCACGCGAGCGGTTGCCCTTGGCCAGCATCACCAGCGAGCCGCCGGCGGCCTGGAACTCTTCGACATAGCTGTCCATCCGCCCGGCGGTGGTGGGGCCGAAGCTGCCGGTGGCCATGCCCTCGGGCGTTTTCGCGGGGCCGGCGTAATAGACCGGGTGGTTCTTGATGTAGTCGGGCAGGCCCTCGCCGCGATCGAGCCGTTCCTTCAGCTTGGCGTGGGCGATGTCGCGCGCCACGACGATCGGGCCGGTGAGGGCGACGCGGGTCTTGACCGGATGTTTCGAAAGCTCGGCGAGGATGTCCGCCATCGGGCGGTTGAGGTCGATCTGCACCACGTCGCCGCCGAGATGGGTGTCGGTGACCTCGGGGAGGTATTTCGCCGGATCGGTTTCGAGCTGTTCGAGGAAGACGCCCTCTTTGGTGATCTTGGCGCGGATCTGCCGGTCCGCCGAGCAGGAGACGCCGATGCCGACGGGCAGCGAGGCGCCGTGGCGGGGCAGGCGGACCACCCGGACGTCGTGGCAGAAATACTTGCCGCCGAACTGCGCGCCGATGCCGAGCCGGCGGGTCATTTCCAGGATCTGCCGCTCAAGCTCGAGGTCGCGGAAGGCGTGGCCGGTGGGCGAGCCCTGGGTGGGCAGCGAGTCGAGCCAGCGGGTGGAGGCGAGCTTGACCGTCTTCATCGTGGTCTCGGCCGAGGTGCCGCCGATGACGATGGCGAGGTGATAGGGCGGGCAGGCGGCCGTTCCGAGGGTTTTTACTTTGGTTTCAATGAATTCGAGAAGTTTCTTCGGATTCAGGATCGCCCGCGTTTCCTGATACAGGAAGCTCTTGTTGGCGGAGCCGCCGCCCTTGGCGACGAACATCAGCTCGAATTCCTCGGCATGGGCCTCGCCGGGGGCGGCCATGATGTCGCACTGGACCGGCAGGTTGGTGCCGGTGTTCCGCTCCTCGTACATCGAGAGCGGCGCCATCTGCGAGTAGCGCAGGTTGGTCTCGGTGTAGGTGCGGTAGACGCCGTGGGAGAAGGCCTCCTCCTCGTCGCCCTCGACCCAGACGCGCTGGCCCTTCTTGCCGAAGACGATGGCGGTGCCGGTGTCCTGGCACATCGGCAGGATGCCGCCGGCGGCGATGTTGGCGTTCTTGAGGAATTCCATCGCCACGTAGCGGTCGTTCTCCGAGGCCTCGGGATCGTCGAGGATCGCGCGGAGCTGGCGCAGATGGCCGGGGCGCAGCAGGTGGGAGACGTCGTGGAACGCCTGGAAGGCGAGGGCGGAGAGGGTTTCCGGGGCGATCCGCAGGATGGTCCTGCCCGCCGCCTCGATGGTGGAGACGCCGCCGAGATCGAGCCTGCGCCAGGGCGTGTCGTCATGGCCCAGGGGGAACATGGTGCTGAAGGCGAAATCGGGCGTCTTCTTGGTGATCGCGTTCATGGCGGCTCTCCGGGCTCAGTCTTTGGCGGGCGGGCGGCGGCGGAAGGCGTCGAGGCTGACGACCTCGGCGGGGCCCTGCTCCGGTGGCGGCGGCGCGGGTTCGGGCGCGGCCGCGGGCGCTTCTTCCGGCGCTTCGGGGACGCGGGCGGCGAATTGCAGGCCGAAGCGCACCGCCGGGTCGGCGAAGGCGGTGATGGCGTCGAGCGGGATGTCGAGCGTCGCCGGCACGCCGCCGAAGGAGAGGCGGACCGAGAAGCGCTGCGCCTCGGCATCCACCGACAGGTCGCGGTACTGGTGCTGCAGGACGATGGTCATCTCGTCCGGATACTGGGCGCGCAGCCGGTCGGGCATGATCACGCCTGGATGGGCGGTGGCGAAGGTGATGTAGAAGTGATGCTCGCCCGGCATGCCCTCGCGCGACGCATGGTCGAGCGCGCGCAGCACCACGAGGCGGAGCGCGTCCTCGGTCCATTCGTCGTAGGGCAGGAGGCTTTCGGGGATCGGCGTGTCGTCGTCTTCGGCCATGTCGTCGAATTCACCTTGCAGTCGTCATGCGTGCGGGCCGGCAGCGGCGCCGGCGGCTTGTCAGCGGGACTGTCGCTCGTAATGGCGGTAATATTTTTCGGTCACAAGATCCGTCTGCACGACGACGGCTATGTCCGTCGTGTTGAACTGCCAGTCGATCACCGCGCCGTCGCCGACGAAGCCGCCGAGGCGGAGATAGCCCTTGATCAGCGGCGGCAGCTCGGCGAGGACCTGGCGGGCGTCGTATTCGTCGGCGCCGAGGCGGCACATCTCGACATAGCGCGCCTCCAGCGCGCGCGGGCGGATGTGCGCCGGGGCGAGGTGGTGGGCGTGCAGGTAGGAGAGCGCCGGCGCCAGATCGTCGAGATCGGTGCCGTGCAGGCTGGCGCAGCCGAACATCAGCTCGATCCCGTGCTGGAACACATAGGCGGCGATGCCGCGCCAGAGCAGCTGCATGACGGCGCGGGAGCGGTGCGCCTGGTCGACGCAGGAGCGGCCGAGCTCGAGCAGGCGGCTGGAGAAGCGTTCGAGCGGCGCGATGTCGTATTCGTCGGCAGAATAGAAATGGCTGCCTTGGGGCAGGGCGTCCTGCCGGATCAGGCGGTAGGTGCCGACGACGCCGCGGGCATCGTCGGCGATGTCGTGATCGATCACGAGGAGATGATCGGCGATCGCATCGAAGGCGTCCTGGTCGCGGCCGGAGGCGAGGGTCGCGGCGTCGGGATGGGCGCCGAGCTCGTCGTAGAAGATGCGGAAGCGAAGGGCCTGGGCGGCGTCGAGCTCGGCCGCGGTCGCGGCGAGGCGGACGCCGAGATTGCCGACCCGGATTTCCGGAAAGGCCAGCAGGCTGTCCATCGGGCGTTCGGCCGTCATGGTCCGGCCGCCTCGCCGGCGGGCTCCGGCGCGCGCGCGGCGGTGCCGAGGCGGCGGCCGAACAGCTCGATCTTGAGGGAAACGAGTTCGAACCCGTGGCGGGCGGCCACCTTGCGCATGAGAAGTTCGGTCTCCGGCTCGTCGAATTCGATCACCTGGCCGCTGTCCTGGTCGACCAGGTGAAAATGGTCGTGCTCGCCCGACATCTCGTAGCGCGCGCGGCGGCTGCCGAGGCTGCGGCGCTCGAGGATGCCGTGCTGCTCGAACAGGCGCACCGTGCGGTAGACGGTGGCAAGCGAGATCCGCGGGTCGAGGCGGTGGGCGAGGCGGTGCAGTTCGTCGACATCGGGGTGGCCGTTCACCTCGGACAGCACGCGCGCAATGACGCGCCGCGGGCCGGTCATCCTGAGCCCGTTTGCCACGCACAGACGCTCGATGCGGGTCTCCATCCGCTGCCTTGTGGACCATCTCGGCGGCGCGGTCCACCCCAATCCGCGCCCGAGGGCGGGGGCGCTAGGACAGGCGGCGGCGCGGGGTGTAGAAATTGCAGAAGCCGGCCGGCGCCACCGTGCCGCGCACCCGCCGGCAGGCGGCGCCGGCGGCGCGGAAATTGGCGCAGGTCGCGCAGCGCGCGCCGTTGCGGAAGGGATGCGGGACATAGCCGGCGGCATCCCGCGTGGCCTTCGGATGGGGGGCGCGCAGAACCCGGGCGGCGGCCAGGGCGAGGGCGCCGCAGAATGTTTCGAGCCAGTAGCGGCGGGGCCGGGGCGGAATCGTCGTCTCCCTGCGGATTGCGCGTCACGTTATCATTTCTAGGGCAATCATGCACGCGAAAGTTGTGTTCCGATGGCGGCGGCGCCGCGCCGGGCGCGGCGGCTGCATCCAGATTGTCTCGGCGGCGGTAATGCCATAAGCAATGTTCGATGGCGCAGGATACGGAACGGTGACGTCGTCGCCCGGTGGGGCGGTTGCGGCGGATGAGGAGCTTGGCCGGTTGGTCGAGGCCTGCCAGGCGCAGGACGCGGCCGCGCTGCGCGAGCTTTACCGGCGCATGTCGCCGATGCTGATGGGGGTGGCGCTGCGGCTGCTGCGCGACCGGCCGCAGGCCGAGGAGGTCTTGCAGGAGGCGTTCCTGCAGGTGTGGCGGAACGCGGCCAGGTTCGACCGGGCGCGCGGATCGGCGAAGGCCTGGATGATCGGGATCGTGCGCTACCGCGCCCTCGACCGGATCGACAGCGAGCGGCGGCAGCCGGCGAATGGCGGTGAGATTCCCGATATCGCGGCGGAGATGCCGGTGGCGGTGGAGGACGGGCGGGCGCTGGCCGCCTGCCTCGGCGAACTGCCGGAACACTGGCGGCGCGCGGTCGTGCTGTCGTTTGTCGACGGGTATTCGCACAGCGAGATCGCCGAACGCACGGACACGCCGCTCGGCACGGTGAAGAGCTGGATTTCCCGGGCCCTCGGCGCGCTGAAAAGGTGTCTTGAGCGATGAGCGGGTCGATGGCGGACGACGGGCCGGACCGGGCGGGGCTTTACGTGCTGGGCCTGCTGCGCGGCGCGGAGCGGCGGGAGTTCGAGGCCGCGTGCGCGCGCGATCCGGCGCTGGCCGCCGAGGTGGCGGCGTGGGAGGAGCGGCTGCTGCCGCTGGCGCTCGCGGTGCCG
>NZ_AFPR01000450.1:0-7864 GCF_000219295.1 Acidiphilium sp. PM | reverse complement strand
GATGCCTCGGGCGGCGGCGGGGCGAGGATCACGGTCTGCGCATCGGCGATCGCCGCCTCCGGCAGCGGCGTCAGCCGCGGCGTCACATGCCGCGCCTCGGTCTCGGTCGGGCCGATCCGGAGGGAGAGCGGCCGGCGCGACAGCGCCGGGCCGAGCGCGATGAAATGCCCCCGCTCCAGGTCGCGGAACGCCTCCGCCTGCCGCCGCTCCATGCCGAGCAGGTCGGCGGCGCGCGCCATGTCGATATCGAGGAAGGTGCGCCCCATCAGGAAGTTCGAGGCCTCGGCGGCGACGTTCTTGGCCAGCTTGGCCAGGCGCTGGGTGGCGATGATGCCGGCGAGCCCGCGCTTGCGGCCGCGGCACATCAGGTTGGTCATCGCCCCCAGCGAGAGCTTGCGCGCCTCGTCCGACACCTCGCCGGCGACGGCGGGGGCGAAAAGTTGCGCCTCGTCCACCACCACCAGCATCGGGTACCAGTGGTCGCGCGGCACCTCGAACAGCCCGCCGAGAAAGGCGGCGGCGCGGCGCATCTGGTTCTCGGCGTCGAGTCCCTCGAGGTTCAGCACGGTGGAGACGCGATGCACCCGCGCCCGCTCGCCGGCCAGTTGCAGCGCCGCCTCGGCATGCGCCTCGGCATCGATCACGAGATGCCCGAACCGCTCCGCGAGGGTGACGAAATCCCCCTCCGGATCGATGATCGTCTGCTGCACCCAGGCGGCGCTCTGCTCCAGCAGCCGGCGCAGCAGATGGGACTTGCCCGACCCGGAATTGCCCTGGACCAGCAGCCGCGTCGCCAGAAGTTCCTCAAGGTCGAGCATCGCCGGCGCCTGGCCGGCCGTCATCCCCATCTCGATCGCCACCGTCATGTCCGACTCGCCGCCTCCTTCGCGCCCCGGGGCTTATCAACCCCGCGCCGCCGCGTCGAGCGCCCGTCCCGCCGCCGCCCGGCGCCGGATCGATGCGATTCGGGAATTATTTCGGCTCGGACGGAAAATGGAAAGGGTTTCTTAACTTTTGCCCGATATGTTCCACCTATGCATCAAAACGCCTAGATGCGTGCATCTGCTGGCTGGTAACCAGCACGCTACAGGCCGTGCAAAATGCACGGGGACCGCGCCCGCCGCCGAAAAATGTCGTCGGCAACTCGGTGACTGCCGTGAGAGAGCGGCACCATCCCCCTATTCCGTTCGGCGCCGCGCCGCGTTCAATCGTCGATCAGCGGATCGCGCGGGCAGACCGCCTCCAGCCCCGCCCAGTCGCGCACCCGCACCCGCGCGCCCTCCACCGTCAGCACCTCGCCGCTCAGCGCCGCGAAGGCCCGCGACAGACTCTCCCGCGTCATCCCGAGTTCGGCGGCGATCATCCCCTTGTCGTAGGGCAGCTCGATCGTCCCGCCCCCGTCCGCCGGCCGCAGCGCCAGCAGCCAGGCGGCGAGTCGCTGCGTCGTCGTCCGCAGCTTGAGCATCTTCACCTGCCGCGTCATCCGCCGGAACTGCCGCGCGAGGCAGGCGATCACCGCCTGCGCCACCGCCGGCTCCGCCGCCGCCACGGCGCGGAACGTCACCGCCGGCACCAGCACCAGCCGGCACTCCGTCGCCGCCACCGCGCGCAGCAGATAGGGCGAATCCTCCAGCACCGCCGCCGGCAGCAGCAGGTCCGGCGCCCGCACCGTCTCCACCAGCATCTCCGCCCGCCCGCCGGCCGAGGCGGTCAGGTGCACGCGGCCCCCGCTCACGATCACCTGCGCCCCCGGCATCTCGCCCTGCTCGAAAATCCGCGTCCGCCGCGCGACCAGCATCGTCATCGCCGGGGCCGCGAGTCGCCGGCAAGCCGCCTCGTCGAGGCCCGGGAACAGCCGCGAATCGCGCAGCAGCGCCACGAGCTCCGGCGTGCCCGCGTCATCGGTCATGTGCATGGTGGCGGACATCTTCAGGCAACCTCCGGTAGATCGTTTCGCCGGATTACGCCGAGTTTCGGATGCCATCAACAATCTATTTGATCGAAATCAAATCCGCCATTGACCCTTTCGGGTAACGTTTCCGTCAGATCGCATCACGGACGGATCCCGCACATGAGTCATTTCCTCGACCGGCTGACCTTCTTCCGCCGCAAGCCCGAGCCCTTCGCCGGCGGTCACGGCATCACCACGCGGGAAGACCGGAGCTGGGAAGAGGCGTATCGCGGCCGCTGGCAGCACGACCGCATCGTCCGCTCCACCCATGGCGTGAACTGCACCGGCTCGTGCTCCTGGAAAATCTACGTCAAGGGCGGCATCGTCACCTGGGAAACCCAGCAGACCGACTATCCCCGCACCCGGCCGGACATGCCGAACCACGAGCCACGCGGCTGCCAGCGCGGCGCCAGCTATTCGTGGTATCTCTACAGCGGCAACCGGCTGAAGCACCCGATGGTGCGCGGCCGCCTCATCCGCTACTGGCGCGCCGCACGGCGGATGATGACGCCCGTCGCCGCCTGGGCCGCGATCATGAACGACCCCGAGAAGCGGCGCGCCATCCAGAAGGTGCGCGGCAAGGGCGGCTTCGTCCGCGTCCCCTGGGACGAGGCGAACGAGATCATCGCCGCCGCCAACGCCTACACCATCCGCCGCCACGGGCCGGACCGCATCTTCGGCTTCTCGCCGATCCCGGCGATGTCGATGGTCTCCTACGCCGCCGGCTCGCGCTATCTCTCGCTGATCGGCGGCGTCAATCTCAGCTTCTACGACTGGTATTGCGACCTGCCGCCCGCCTCGCCGCAGACCTGGGGCGAGCAGACCGACGTGCCGGAGAGTGCGGACTGGTTCAACGCCGGCTACCTGATCCTCTGGGGTTCCAACGTGCCGCAGACCCGCACGCCGGACGCGCATTTCTACACCGAGTCCCGCTATCGCGGCACCAAGAGCGTCGTCGTCTCGCCCGACTACAGCGAGGCCTCGAAATTCGCCGATCTCTGGCTGCACCCCAAGCAGGGCACCGACGCCGCCCTCGGCCTCGCCCTCGGCCATGTCGTGCTGCGCGAATTCCACATCGACAATCCCGACCCCTATTTCACCGACTACTGCCGCCGCTATTCCGACATGCCCTTCCTCGTCCGCCTCGTCCGGCAGGATGGCGCGCTGGTCCCCGAGCGCCTGCTCCGCGCCGCCGATCTCGCCGGCGCGCTGGGCGAATCGAACAACCCCGAATGGAAGACGCTGGCCTTCGACGAGACCACCGGCCGCCTCGTCGCCCCGCACGGCTCGCTCGGCTTCCGCTGGGGCGAGCAGGGGCGCTGGAATCTCGAGGAAAAGGCCGCCGATGGCAGCGAGGTCCGCCTCGCCTTGTCCGTCGCCGCCGCCGCCGACGGGTTCGAGGATGTCGCCTTCCCCTATTTCGGCGGCAAGGGCCACGCCCATGTCGCCGGCACCGACCACCCCGACATCCTGCTCCGCCGCCTGCCCGTCCGCCGGATCGAGGGGGCGGAGGGCGAAATCCTCGTCGCCACCGTCTTCGACCTGCTCGCCGCCAATTACGGCATCGACCGCGGCTTCGGCGGCGCCAACGTCGCCGCCGGCTATGACGACGACATCCCCTTCACCCCCGCCTGGCAGGAGCGCATCACCGGCGTGCCGCGCGGCCATGTCATCGAGGTCGCGCGCGGCTTCGCGCAGAACGCCGCGAAGACCCACGGCAAGTCGATGGTCATTCTCGGCGCCGGGCTGAACCACTGGTACCACATGGACATGAGCTACCGGGCGATCATCAATCTCCTGGTGCTCTGCGGCTGCATCGGCCAGTCCGGCGGCGGCTGGTCCCATTATGTCGGCCAGGAAAAGCTCCGCCCGCAGACCGGCTGGCTGCCGCTCGCCTTCGCGCTCGACTGGTCGCGCCCGCCGCGGCAGATGAACGGCACCTCGTTCTTCTACGCCCATACCGACCAGTGGCGCTACGAAACACTCGACATCGCCGACCTGCTCTCGCCCACCGCGCCGAAGGGCGACTGGTCCGGCGCGCTGATCGACTACAATCTCCGCGCCGAGCGCCTCGGCTGGCTGCCCAGCGCGCCGCAGCTCTCGGCCAATCCGCTCCGCCTCGCCGCCGCCGCCGACGAGGCAGGACTCGCGCCCGCCGACTACGTCGCCGACCGTCTGGCGAAGGGCGAGCTGCATTTCGCCGCCGAGGACCCCGACCATCCGGACAACTGGCCGCGCAACCTCTTCGTCTGGCGCTCCAACCTGCTCGGCGCCTCGGGCAAGGGGCACGAATATTTCCTCAGGCACCTGCTCGGCACCTCGCACGGCGTGCAGGGCGCCGACCTCGGCGCCCGCGGCGGGGCGAAACCGCGCGACGTCGCCTGGCACGACGAAGCGCCGGAGGGCAAACTCGACCTGCTGGTGACGCTGGATTTCCGCATGTCCACCACCGCGCTGCATTCCGACATCGTGCTGCCCACCGCCACCTGGTACGAGAAGAACGACCTCAACACCTCGGACATGCACCCCTTCATCCACCCGCTCTCCGCGGCGGTCGAGCCCGCCTGGGAAGCCCGCAGCGACTGGGACATCTACAAGGGCATCGCCGAGACCTTCTCGCGCATCGCCCCCGAGGTGCTCGGCCGCGAGCGCGACGTCGTGCTGACCCCGCTGATGCACGACTCGCCCGGCGAGCTCGCCCAGCCCCTCGGCGTCGATGACTGGACGCAGGAGGGAACGAAGCCGGTCCCCGGCGTCAACCTCCCGCAGGTCAGCGTCGTCGAGCGCGACTACCCGAATGTCAGCGCCGCCTTCAGCGCGCTCGGCCCGCTGCTCGACCGGCTCGGCAACGGCGGCAAGGGAATCGGCTGGAACACGCAGGAGGAAATCGAATTCCTCGGCAAGCTGAACGGCACCGTCGCGCACGGCCCCGCCGCCGGCCGCCCGCGCATCGAAACCGATATCGACGCCGCCGAAACCATCATGGCCCTCGCCCCGGAAACCAACGGCGCCGTCGCCGTCAAGGCGTGGGACGCGCTGGCCGCGACCACCGGGCGCGAACACGCCCATCTCGCCATCGCCCGCGAGGACGAAAAGATCCGCTACCGCGACATCCAGGCCCAGCCGCGCAAGATCATCTCCTCGCCGATCTGGTCCGGCCTCGAAAGCGAGCACGTCAGCTACAACGCCGGCTATACCAACGTCCACGAGCTGATCCCCTGGCGCACCCTGACGGGACGTCAGCAACTCTACCAGGACCATCTCTGGATGCGCGCCTTCGGCGAGGCGCTCTGCGTCTGGCGCCCGCCGATCGACACCCGCAGCATCGCGCCGATGATCAAGGCCCGCGCAGCCGACGGCAAGGATCTCGTGCTGAACTTCATCACCCCGCACCAGAAATGGGGCATCCACAGCACCTATACCGACAACCTGCTGATGCTGACGCTCAACCGCGGCGGCCCGGTGGTCTGGATCAGCGAGGTCGACGCGAAAGCCGCAGGCATCGCCGACAACGACTGGATCGAGGCCTATAACGCGAACGGCGCGCTCGTCGCCCGCGCCGTGGTCTCCCAGCGCGTGCCGCAGGGCATGACGCTGATGTACCACGCGCAGGACAAGACGGTGAACACCCCCGGCTCGCCGCTCACCGGCCAGCGCGGCGGCATCCACAATTCCGTCACCCGCACGGTGCCGAAGCCGACGCACATGATCGGCGGCTACGGCCAGCTCGCCTACGGGTTCAACTATTACGGCACCGTCGGCTCCAACCGCGACGAGTTCGTCATCGTCCGCCGCCTCGACCATGTCGACTGGCTCGACCGCCCGCTCGATGCTGCCGCGAAGGAGACCTTGTAATGAAGATCCGCGCCCAGGTGGCGATGGTGCTCAACCTCGACAAGTGCATCGGCTGCCACACCTGCTCCGTCACCTGCAAGAATGTCTGGACCTCGCGCGAAGGCGTCGAATACGCCTGGTTCAACAATGTCGAAACCAAGCCCGGCGTCGGCTTCCCGCGCGAATGGGAAAACCAGAAACGCTGGAACGGCGGCTGGCGCCGCCTGGCGGACGGCACGATCCAGCCGCGCATCGGCGCGAAATGGCGCGTGCTGGCCAACATCTTCGCCAACCCCGACCTGCCCGAGATCGACGACTACTACGAGCCCTTCACCTTCGATTACGAGCATCTCTATTCCGCCCCCGAAATGGAGGCGACGCCCACGGCGAAGCCCCGCTCGCTGATCAGCGGCGCGCCGATCGAGAAGATCGAGCGCGGCCCGAACTGGGAGGAGATCCTCGGCGGCGAGTTCGAGAAGCGCAGCGCCGACTACAATTTCGAAGGCATCCAGAAGGAAATCTACGGCCAGTTCGAGAACACCTTCATGATGTACCTGCCGCGCCTGTGCGAGCACTGCCTCAATCCGGCCTGCGTCGCCGCCTGTCCCTCGGGAGCGATCTACAAGCGCGACGAGGACGGCATCGTGCTGATCGACCAGGACAAGTGCCGCGGCTGGCGCATGTGCGTCTCCGGCTGCCCCTACAAGAAAATCTACTACAACTGGAAGTCCGGCAAATCCGAGAAGTGCATCTTCTGCTACCCGCGCATCGAGGCCGGCGAGCCCACGGTCTGCTCGGAAACCTGCGTCGGCCGCATCCGCAATCTCGGCGTCGTGCTCTACGACGCCGACCGGATCGAGGCCGCCGCCAGCGCGCCCGACGAGAAGGATCTTTATGAAAGCCAGCTCTCGATCTTCCTCGACCCGAACGACCCGGAGGTGATCCGCCAGGCCCGCGCCGACGGCGTGCCGGAAAACTGGCTCGTCGCCGCCCGCCGCTCGCCGGTGTGGAAACTGGCGATGGAATGGAAGATCGCCTTCCCCCTGCATCCCGAATACCGCACCCTGCCGATGGTCTGGTACGTCCCGCCGCTCTCGCCCATCACCGCCGCGGCGAATGCCGGCGCGATCGCCGAGCGCGACGGCATGCCCGACATCCGCAGCCTGCGAATTCCGCTGCGCTACCTTGCCAATCTGCTGACCGCCGGCGACGAGGCGCCGGTCGCCCAGGCGCTGGAGCGCATGCTCGCCATGCGCGCCTACATGCGCGCGAAGACGGTCGACGGCGTGATCGACGAAAGCATCGCCGCCCGCGTCGGCCTCACCGCCGCCGAGATCGAGGCGATGTACCAGCTGATGGCGATCGCGAACTACGAAGACCGCTTCGTCATCCCCTCGACGCATCGCGAAGCCGGCGAGAACGCGTTCGACCTGCGCGGCGGCTGCGGCTTCAGCTTCGGCAACGGCTGCTCCGGCGGCGCCGCGAAACCCAGCCTGTTCGGCTCGCCGAGCCATCGCCCGGTGCCGATCGCGCCGGAAAACGCCTGAGGCCGCCATGCGAATTTTCAAGCTGCTCAGCCTGCTGCTGACCTATCCGGACGACGCGCTGCGCGACGCCGCACCCGACATCGCCCACCTCTGCCGCGCGGCGGATGCCCTGCCGCCCGACCTCGCCGAGCGTCTCGCCCGCCTCGCCCTGCGCATCGCCGCCGACGACCTGCTGGACACCCAGGAACGCTACGTCGCCCTGTTCGACCAGACGCGCTCGCTCTCGCTCTACCTCTTCGAGCACGTCCACGGCGAATCGCGCGACCGCGGCCAGGCGATGGTCGACCTGCGCGCGCAATACGAGGCGCACGGGCTGGAGATGGCGCCGGGCGAACTGCCCGACTTCCTGCCCCTCTTCCTCGAATATCTCGACGCCATCCCGGCCGACGAGGCGCTGGCCCTGCTCGGCGAGATCCGCCCGATCGCCGCCTCGCTGGCGCAGCGCCTCGAAAAGCGCCGCAGCGACTACGCCGCCCCCCTCGCGGCCCTGCTCGCCCTCGCCCCAGAGGCGGCCGCCGATCGCGCGCCGGAG
>NZ_AFPR01000451.1:0-7124 GCF_000219295.1 Acidiphilium sp. PM | reverse complement strand
CGCCGTCGCCGCCCGCACCCCCGATCCCGCGCTGCCCGGTCTGCGCGCCCACGGTGTGCCGGAATTGCTGGCGCATCGTCGCCGGCGCGATCAGCCTCGACGAGGCGGCGTCCCGCGCCATCGCCGCCACCGCAGCCTATACGAAACGCCAAGCGACCTGGTTCCGCCATCAGAAACTGGCAGATCAGCGCAACACGCATACGATCAGATCAAGATTCACTGATTCTGCGCAATTTTCCGAAAGCACAGTCCGTTCGATCATTTCATTTATTAATTTATCGAGTTGACGCACCGCAGCAGACCGGGGTAGGCCTGCGTCGCGATCTGACAGGATGGGGATATGAACGCCGTGAACACCACAGTCGCTTCCGGGGCCGAAACCCTTCTCCGCGCACTGAAGGCGCAGGGGGTCGAGGTCATTTTCGGCTATCCGGGCGGCGCCGTGCTGCCGATCTATGATGCGATCTTCCAGCAGAACGCGATCCGCCACATCCTTGTCCGCCATGAACAGGCGGCGGTTCACGCAGCGGAAGGCTATGCCCGCTCGACCGGCAAGGTCGGTGTGGTGCTCGTCACCTCCGGGCCGGGGGCGACCAACGCCGTCACCGGGCTGGTGGACGCACTGATGGACAGCATTCCCGTTGTCTGCCTGACCGGCCAGGTGCCGACCCATCTGATCGGTAACGACGCGTTCCAGGAAGCCGACACGACGGGTATCACCAGGCAGGCCACCAAACACAACTATCTCGTCAAGCGCTCGGACGATCTCGCCCGCATCGTGCATGAGGCATTCCACGTTGCGCGGACGGGGCGGCCAGGCCCCGTGCTGATCGACCTGCCGAAAGACATCCTGATCAACCCAGCGCCATATACCGAGGCGCCGGAAGGCCCGCACCGCTCCTATCGCCCGCGCACCGCCCCCGATCTCACCCGGATCGCCGAAGCGGTGAGCGCGCTCAAGGGGGCAAAGCGGCCGATCATCTATACCGGCGGCGGGCTGATCAATTCCGGTCCGGAATCGGCCGAACTGATCGTTCACCTCGCGAAGCTCACCGGCGCGCCGGTTACCTCGACGCTGATGGGGCTCGGCGCCTTCCCGGCCTCGAACCCGGCCTTTCTCGGCATGCTCGGCATGCATGGCACCTACGAAGCCAACCTCGCCATGCATGGCTGCGACGTGATGCTGAACATCGGCGCCCGGTTCGACGACCGCGTGACCGGGCGGCTCAACGCCTTCGCGCCGCACTCGAAGAAAATCCATATCGATATCGATCCGTCGAACATCAACAAGAACGTGGTCGTCGACATCGCCATCGCCGCCGACGCGACCGAGGCGCTGCGCGCCCTCATCGCCGCCTGGAAGCAGGACAATTCCCGGCAGGACACGGCAGCGCTGGCCGAATGGTGGCGCATGATCGAAACGTGGCGCGAGAAGGACTCGCTGCGCTTCACCCAGAGCTTCGAGAAAGGCGCGATCATCAAGCCGCAGCATGCCATCCGCCGGCTGTGGGAAAAGACCCAGGGCCGCGAAACCTATGTCACGACCGAGGTGGGCCAGCACCAGATGTGGGCGGCCCAGCATTTCCGCTTCGACAAGCCGAACCGCTGGATGACCTCGGGCGGCCTCGGCACGATGGGCTACGGCCTGCCGGCGGCGATGGGCGTGCAGATCGCCCATCCCGACGCGCTGGTGATCGACATCGCCGGCGAAGCCAGCATCCTGATGAACATCCAGGAGATGGGCACGCTCGCGCAATACCGCCTGCCGGTGAAGGTGTTCATCCTCAACAACGAATACATGGGCATGGTGCGCCAGTGGCAGGAGCTGCTGCATGGTGGCCGCTATTCCGAGAGTTATTCGGCGGCCCTGCCCGATTTCGTGCGCCTCGCCGAGAGCTTTCACGCCGTAGGCCTGCGCGCCGAGAGCATCGACGATCTGGACCGGGTGATCGACGAGATGCTGGCGACCGACCGGCCGGTGATCGCGGACATCCATGTCGACCGTGCGGAGAACTGCTTCCCGATGATTCCTTCGGGCGCTGCGCACAACGAGATGCTGCTCGGGCCGGAACACGAGTCCAGCGCCGCCGGCATCACCGATGAGGGGCTCGTGCTCGTCTGAGCCCCGCCATCATCGCCGAGACCCGAGATCCCGAACCTGAAAGAGCCGACATGAACGCCATCGTCCAGGAAACCATGCGCGCCGCCACGATTTCCGTGCTGGTGGAAAACGAATCAGGCGTTCTCGCGCGCGTCATCGGCCTGTTTTCCGGCCGCGGCTACAATATCGACAGTCTCACCGTCGCCCCCGTCGAGGACGACCGGCGCAAGAGCCGCATCACCATCGTCACCTCCGGCACCGAACTGGTGATCCAGCAGATCAAGGCGCAACTCGACCGGCTGGTGCCTGTCTACCGCGTATCCGACTTGTCCGCCGAAGGGCCGCACATCGCCCGCGAACTCGCACTCATCAAGGTGATCGGCACTGGCGAGAAGCGGCTCGAAGCGCTGCGTCTTGCCGATGCATTCCGCGCAAGGGTGATCGATGCGACAACCGAAAGCTTCATCTTCGAACTCACCGGCGCCACCGACAAGCTCGATGCGTTTCTCGAGCTGATGCGCCCGCTCGGCCTCGCCGAGGTGTCGCGCACCGGCGTCGCCGCCATCGCCCGCGGCACCCGTACGATCTGACGGCATCCTGCCTCCGCGCCGGACTTCATGGCGCGGGATCCGGCGCAGGATTGTTGGCTGTGAACTATGCGATATTTGGCCGGCCGAGGCGGCGGCCTGGTGAACGACTTTCTATGGAGGCGACAGAGGTTATGGCCGACGCCTGAGAGGATGGCGTTGATGGCATCCCCGTGACGCCGAGCAGGAAATTCCGTCCGAGGTGGCCATCGGTCTTCATGTGGCCGATGACCGGCTCGATGGCAGCGTGCCTGCGCAATTCGTGGCGGATGGCGGGCGTGGTGCCGCGTTTCCGGCGGGCGACATCGCCCGACCGAACCGGAGGTCCATCTTTCATCAGGCTTTGGGCAACTGCGCCGTGTCGGTGATGACAAGGCTTTCGTGAAGCAGGGAAAGAAATGCGGCCACCGGGGTTCCCGGGCCGGCGACGGGCAGGTGGGCGACGACCAGTTCCCAGCAGAGTTCGGGTGATGAGAGACGCGCCATCCCGATGTCCGGATCACGCGCCACAACGACCGTCTCCGGCAGGAGGGCAATGCCTAGGCCGAGACTGACCAGTTTCAGCATCGTGTCGAGATCGCTGACTTCGAACGCGGTATGGCGGCCGATGCCGGCATCACCAAAGCGGCCGTCGACCAGCCTGCGGGTACCCCAGCCCGTTTCGAAGTCGACAAACGGAAAATCCTTTATCGCCTCGAGGGTGACGCCGGTCAGTCCCTCCAGCGGATGACCGCGGGGACAGGCGAGCACAACCTCGTCACACGCGATCATCGTTGTGACGAGATCGGTCAAATGCGTACCCACCGGGAAGAACGCGGCATCGATGCCGCCGGCCCGTGTCCGGTCCGCAAGGGCTGACGAGCTGCCCTGAATGAGCCGGATTTCGATGCCGGGATGCCGCTGGTGAAACCGCGCCAGAAGCAATGGCAGGTCGAGAAATGCGGGCAGGCTCTGCACTGTGCCGATTTTCAGCGTTCCCCGCTTCAGGCCCTGCACTTCGGCAACGGCGCTACGCGCATCCCGCACCGCCTCGATCGCCAATCGCGCTTTTTCAAGGAAGATCTCGCCCGCACCGGTCAGCCGCACGTCCCGGGTGCTGCGCACGAAAAGGGGTGCATCGAGTTCCCTCTCGAGTGCCCGGATCGACGTCGAGAGCGCCGATTGCACGATGTTCACGCGACGTGCGGCGCGCGTGAACTGCCGCTCCTCGGCTAGCGCGACAAAATGATGCAGCTGTCTGAGCTCCATGCGCCATCTCTTCATCTATCCGAGAGAAGATTCGGATCAATAAGTTTTATTTGAACGATATTCAACGCTCTCCATCTCCCGGGCGCCAGAATGGAGATTTGGAGATGGATGCATATACGACGCTGCCAAGGATCAGGCTCGGCCTGACCGATATGGAGATTACCCGCGTCGGCTTCGGCGCATGGGCCATCGGCGGGGCTGACTGGGCCGTAGGATGGGGGGCTCAGGATGACCGCGATTCGATCGCGGCAATCCGGCATGCCGTCTCGCGAGGCGTGAACTGGATCGATACCGCAGCAATCTACGGGCTCGGCCATTCCGAAGAGGTCGTCTCGCGTGCGCTGGCGGAGATGCCACAAGCCGAACGCCCCTATGTGTTCACCAAATGCGGCCTGGTATGGGACGAGACCGATCGCCACGCCATGCCGCGGCAGGTCGGCTCGCCGCAAAGCATCCGGCGCGAAGTCGATGCATCGCTGCGGCGCCTCGGCATCGAACGAATTGACCTTTATCAGGTGCACTGGCCAGCGAAAGACGGCACACCACTGACAGATTACTGGCAGACGATGCTGGACCTCAAGGCTGAAGGGAAAGTCAGGGCCGTTGGCCTGTCAAATCACAGTGCCGAGCAACTTGCGGTGGCTGAGCGGCTTGGCCATGTCGACACGTTGCAGCCCCCCTTCTCGGCAATCCGGCGCGATGCCGCGGAGCGCGAGTTGCCCTGGTGTCACGCGCACGGCACCGGCGTCATCGTCTATAGCCCGATGCAGGCGGGGCTGCTGACCGGGCGGTTCTCGGTCGAACGCGCAAAATCGCTTCCGGCGGATGACTGGCGCTCGCGCAATGACGAATTCATTGGCGACAAGCTGGCCCGCAACCTCCGTCTCGTCGACGCGCTGCGTCCTGTTGCAGAACGGCACGGTGTCTCGGTCCCGGCCGCCGCCGTTGCGTGGACGCTCACCTGGCCGGGCGTATCCGGCGCCATTGTCGGCGCGCGCAATGCGTCGCAGGTAGACGGCTGGATTGCCGCCGCCAGCCTGCGGCTCGACAACGATGACATGGCGGCCATCGCGACCGCGATAGAGACGAGCGGCGCGGGAACCGGACCCGCCCGGCCGGCGGGAGCGTGAGGTGGAGATGGCCTTGCATCCACCGCTGCGGCTGCTCGGCATTGTCGGCAGCCTGCGGCGCAACGCCCATTCGCGCGCCGTCCTCCTTGGAGTGAGGAGTGTCCTTGACGCTCGTGTCAGCCTGTCGCTCGTCGGGGTCGACCTCCCGCTCTACAACCAGGACCTGGACGACGACAAACCGCCCCGCGCCGTTCATGACTTCCGGAAGCAAATCGCGGAGAGCGACGCTCTTGTCGTTTCGACCCCGGAGTACAATCACGGCATGCCGGGCGCATTGAAAAACGCCCTTGACTGGGCATCACGACCGCATGGCAATTCTGTGCTGAAGGGCAAGCCCTTTATTGTAGTGTCATCATCACCTGCATTTACGGGCGGGGTCAGGGCACAGGCCCAGGTGAACGAAACGATGCTTGCGGTGCAGGCCCTGCCGGTTCCGGGGCCGCAGATCGTCATCGGTGCGATCGACGGTAAAGTATCCAATGGCCTCCTGGTCGACGGCACCAGCCTCGGCTTCATCACCGCCGCAATCGAAAACCTCCTAGCACCACGCGCGACAGATAACCTGGCCGAGAACATGGTTTCACTTGCGTGACTAAGCCGCTATCAGATCCAGCCTGCACTCATCAATATCAACGAAGAACGACCAATCCAACCTCACAAAAAGCGACAAAATCGACAATATACATTCATGATTTATAAAATATTTGAGGACGATATGAACAAAAACATCCCCTGAACAAGCAAAAGAGACTCCGATGAGACGACAATATCTTGTCCATGCGCCGATCAGGCGCAAAATGATCGCGCTTTACACCGCTCTGATCACCGGCGCGATTATGGCGGGACTGCAAGCGGCCTCGGCCGCTCCCCCCGGCGGCGAGTTTCCATCGAAGGTGCCGGTTCCCGCCGACAACCCGATGACCCCCCGGAAGATCCATCTTGGCAAGCAGTTGTATTTCGATCCGCGGCTGTCATTGTCGGGCGACGTGTCCTGCGACACCTGCCACAACGTCGCGGGAAATGGCAGCGATGGACTGCCGCTCTCCTTCGGTGTTCTGGGCCGCGTCGACCGGCCAAGACACGCGCCGACCGTGTTCAATTCCGCGTTCAATACGGTCCAGTTCTGGGACGGACGCGCAAAGAGCCTTGAAGATCAGGCGAAGGGGCCATTGCTCAATCCGATCGAGATGGGCATGCCGAGTTCCGGAGCCATCGTGAAGCGCCTGGCTGGGATTCCCGGTTACAGGCGGGAATTTGCCCGTGTTTTCGGCGGCAAGACGCCGATCACCTTCGAACACGTCGTTCAGGCGATCGCCACATACGAACGGACCCTGGTGACGCCCGACAGCCCATACGATCGGTATCTGAAGGGCGACAAGAACGCGCTCGACAAGTCGGCGAAGCAGGGAATGCACGAGGTCTCCGATCTCGGCTGTGCGAGCTGCCACGCCGGCGCGATGTTCGATAATCCGGGCCTGCCCATGGGAACCGGTTGGTTCAGGAAATTCCCCATGATCCCGACAAACCCGACCTGCGCCACCTATGTGCGGGAGTACCATCTCGCCGACGATCCCGGACGGTTTGACGTCACGCACAAGCAAAGCGACGAGCACGTCTTCAAGGTTCCGAGCCTGCGCAACGTCGCCGTCCTTGCGCCATATTTCCAGAACGGGTCCGTGGGGTCGCTGCGAACCGCCGTTCGGGTGATGGCCGCATGTCAGTTGGGCAAGACGCTGACCGGGCTGCAGACGACGAACATCGTCGCGTTCCTAAACAGCCTGACCGGAAAGTTTCCGGTCGAGACCATGCCACGCCTGCCGGAAACACCCGACAGCACATCAATGATGCAGGTTGCCAAGCTCCAGCAAAATCGGCGCCAGCTCAGCCCGGGTTCGCGGTCATGAGGCAGACGTGAGGAAAGTCTGTCTATTTTCCGATGGATTTTCGATACGGAATCGGGGCGTGTATCTATGAGGCGGCCTTGGCCTGCGGCGGCTCGATGACTGTGAGCAGCTTCTTTGGCTTTGATATTCCAAGGTTTTTCAGGATCTCGGCAGT
>NZ_AFPR01000452.1:0-979 GCF_000219295.1 Acidiphilium sp. PM | reverse complement strand
AGCGATGCGGCGGGCCTCGCCGCCGTGCTCCGCCAGGAAGGCCCGGAAGGCGGTCATGCATTCCTTACCCTTTCCGGGGGTGACGAACAGCACCGGGCGCTCGGCCGCATCGAGGTCAATGAACACGGTGACGTAGCTGTGGCCTCGCTTGGCCGCGGTTTCGTCGAGTGCGATCGCCTCGACCCCGCTGAGATCGAGCCGCTCGATCGCCCGGCCGACATAGTACCGCAGAATGCGCCACAGCCGCTGGTCGGTGACGCCGATGATGCGCGCGGCAGCGGCAACCGGCATCTCGCGCATCAGAGCCAGCGCGGCCTGCTCGAACAACAGCGTGAAGCCGCTGTCGGGACGTGCCCAAGGCACAGCAATGCGGAGTACGCCGTGCTCCGGACAGTCGGTGCGTGGCACACGGGCCTCGATGATGCAGGCGTGCTGAAAGAAGTTGAGGTGCCGCCAGCTCAGTTCCTTCCAGTCGTGCGGTTTGCACAGCCGGCCGCAGGTTGGGCAGGGGAAGCGGGCGCCTGGGTCGGCGGCGACGGCCAGATGCAACTCATGCGGCTGGTAGTCGGTTTCCAACCGCTGGTCGACCACGCGCCAGGGTGGGGTCAGTCCGAGGCCGAGGGTGAAGATGTCGCTGCTTGCCATGGCGGTGCTCCGCGCAATCAGAGTGTCCCGTGCGGGCTGGCACCGCATGCCGCGCCAATGCGCGATCGGACTGCGGGATGCGGCTGCTCGGCCCGTCTGCCTCAAGACTGGCGCCGTGCTCGCCGCCGTCAAGAACGCTGCGCGTCGCTACGCGATGGCCTGCGGCCATTCTTGACCGCGGCTGTGCACGACGCCCCGCGCACGATCAGGCCGGGACGAAGAAACGGCACTCCAGCCGAACCAAGAAACTGGCCCCAGCGTGGCAGGGCTGCTACCTGCGGTGGTGGTCACGCCACTTTCAGGAACCGCCGAAGTTCCACTCGCGGCGTCGAGG
>NZ_AFPR01000453.1:0-7939 GCF_000219295.1 Acidiphilium sp. PM | reverse complement strand
GCGGGCGGCGGCGCGGCGCAGGCGGGTCCAGAGGAGGAGCAAAAGGGCGCGCGTGTCAGGCGCCAGATTTCGCGCCGCCCCGCGCACGGCGACGGCGTGGCAGAAGCCGTCGGTGATGGCACGGAAGCGGGCGGCGAGGTCCATGAACGGAACAGGAACACGGACGGGTGGGGGTGGGCAAGAATTTTTGCGCCGGTGGGGGTGACCCAAGCCAGACGCACGCCCTGACTTCAACAGAGCTCAATAGCCGTCATTGCTGACCGTCGCGCATTTCTGTCGCAAGAGATCGTATCAAGCGACAAAAATATGCGACATGAGAACGTCATATACGTGCAAAGAAGGACGATTGTCGTATGATTTACAAATTGCGCGACAATCCGCCGGCAATCGACCGTTTGGCGGACAACAGGGGAGGGGGCGATTTCACGCCCCGCCTCTGGATTGCGCAATCCAGAGACGCAGGGACAGGACGCGTCCTTTCCTAAGCGATTAGGTTTTGCTATATTGGAATATGCCCACGATCTTGCGCATCGGCGGCCTACGGGTCGTGATCTATCCGAACGACCATCGCCCCGCCCATGTCCACGTGATCGGCGCCGGGGAGGCGGTGTTCATCCTGCACTGCCCGGACGGCCCGCCAGAGTTGCGTGAGAGCTATGGGTTTAATCGGTCGGACGTGGCCCGCATCGAGGCGGGCCTGGTTGACCACCTCGCCACCCTATGCTCCGAATGGAGGGATATTCATGGCCGTTACTGAACAAGAGTTCACCCTGGCCGAAAAGCGCGCCCAGGCGCACCGCCAGGCGGGCTATGCCGTGGCCGCTCGCTATGACCGGCGCACGTCGCGCGTAGTGGTGAAGCTCAGCACGGATGTGCAGATCAGCTTCCCGCCGCGCTTGGCCGAGGGCTTGGCCGACGCCTCACCGGATGACTTGGCCACCATCGAAATCAGCCCCTCGGGTCTGGGCCTTCACTGGCCGAAGCTCGATGCGGACCTATACGTGCCCGGCCTACTGGCCGGTCAGCTCGGTTCCAAGCGATGGATGGCCGCCCAGCTCGGCGCGGCCGGGGGCAGCGTGCGTAGCCCCGCTAAGGCCGCCAGCTCTCGGGAAAATGGCCGCAAAGGCGGTCGGCCGCGCAAAGTGGCCAACGGATAACGTAGTCAAGACCCACCCAGCCGCGCACGAAAGCTAACGGACAACATGGCTCGAATGTACCCAGTCCACTTCATCGCTTATGACCTGGCTTCCCGGCCGCACGGCAATAGCCCCGCCGGAGTGATCCATTTTTCGCCTGATATGGTCAGGATCGAAAGGATGGCAGGTGGTGTCTCGTTAAATGTCGGCTACACGCTCCAGATCAATCCGGACACGTGCGCCAGCATCAGCAGCATCACCGCTGATCTGTATTTCCAAGGGAAGCAGTCAGTGCCAGTCGCGCTCGGCGTTGCGGCTGATCCTGAAAGCCACGTCATACACACCGGCTACAAATTCCCCCAAAATGGGATTAACTCCGTGATTAGGGGCTGCTTGCGGTTGCCGCTGAATCTAGCCGGGTTGGAGACAATCGAGCGGCTTCGTGATGGAGAGCAGGCAGACTTCCGCCTGACCGTGCGGGGCAGCGCACTCATCCTCAACCCGACAGAAAAGACCTGGGACGCCTGCATGTTCAAGGTTGACGGCGGTATGCCAATGTCGGCCCAAGTGCAGGTAAGCCGTGATCTCTGGGCTCCGCAGGTCCGGGCCGTCTCCCCCATGGGCAGCATCCTGGTGGAGGTTCCGCTAGCCGCCAGCCGCACGCCTCCGTGGAATACCGTGTGGGAACAACTGGACAAAGCTGCCGGCCACCTAGCTCAGGGCGGAGAAAGCGGGTGGGAAGGCTGCATCGCCAAAATTCGACAAGCGCTCGAACTGCGAGCAAAGATCGAAAAAATCCCGCCAGGTCCGCCGAAATCAGATCATGACCAGGACAGGCGGGAAAGGCTGAATGGGCTAGCTAAGGCCCTGTTCCACTACAGCAGCCTGGCTGTACATGCCGATCGCCACACGACACAGTGGAGCCGCGCAGATGCAATCCTGGCGTACTCGACGCTATGTGCGATCCTGGCCGTCCAAGACCCTTGATCGGGAGCGCAGCCGTGGAATGCACGGAGTTGATAGCCGAGTGGTTTAGCCTAGCCTCTGACTTAAGGAGTGCTTGTCTTTCTCTGCTATCAGAAACTCAGGTTCAACCCGCCTGCTCCCTTGAAGAAAGCAAAGAGCTGTTTGCTGTTCTTTTGTTCTGCCGCACGATCACAAATTTCAAGGGAGCTATAGCCCTTTTTCAACAAGGGCTCGTCATCGAAGCCCAAACGCTTCAGCGTTCTTGCTTCGAAAACTCTCTCTGGCTTCGGAGATTGGCGCACGAAGGAACGTCCTTCGCGAAGGCAATTTCGGATGATGGCCTAGTCAACGAAGCTAGCTTTGCGAAGCTGGTCATGCCGGCGGTCACAGACCAGAGCATGCTGACGCAGGTTAAAGAACATGTTGATTTGGGCAAAGGATTAAAGCGAATTGACGTCAAGGGGCCATCGACACTCGATGGTGCTACAGAAGACTACGCCGAATTCCGCCGTCTCAGCATGAGCGCCGCGCACCCATCTTCAACGTCCCTCCTACGGCATCTCGTGAAAAATCCAGAGACGGGCGACTTTGAAGTCACCGTGGAAGTGACGGAAGACGATCAGGAGACAATCACGAATCTATTTTTTTCCGTTGCCGCGATGATGCACACGCTGAACTCCTTCATCGAATGCGTCTCTTGTCCTGATGGAGAACGAGTCCGGAACGAGATGGCGAAGCGCATTGTCGCTTTGCAAACGCAAATTGCAACATAGTTCGGCAGGTCACTAAGCGCGGCCGTGACGGCGTTCGTCGCGCTGCCCGGCCTGCCGGTCGCGCTGCGCGAGGTCGCGGTCCTACCCGCAAGGGTGTCGCATAAATTAGGATTTATGCGACACTCCAAGCTTTGGGTATAGGTCTGCTTTACCAGCCAGTTCGTTCCTAAGCAGATAGTTAGTTATCCCCCATAGCCGTCGTTCCGCCGGGTCGATCGGGAAGAAGCGGCGGCGCCGGGGGCGCCGCCGGGGGAGCAGAAGATTAGTCGGCGGCTTCGGTTTCGGTTTCGTCGGTGATCATGGCGGCTTCGACGAGGTTGGCCTGGGCGCGGATGCGTTGTTCGATGGAGGCGGCGACGTCGGGGTTGTCGCGGAGGAACTGTTTGGCGTTCTCGCGGCCCTGGCCGATGCGCTGGCTGTCGCAGGAGAACCAGGCGCCGGATTTCTCGACGATGCCGGCCTTTACCCCGAGGTCGAGCAGTTCGCCGACCTTGGAGATACCCTCGCCGTACATGATGTCGAACTCGACCTGGCGGAAGGGCGGGGCGAGCTTGTTCTTGACCACCTTCACGCGGGTCTGGTTGCCGGTGACTTCCTCGCGGTCCTTGATCGAGCCGATGCGGCGGATGTCCATGCGGATGGAGGCGTAGAATTTCAGCGCGTTGCCGCCGGTGGTGGTTTCGGGGTTGCCGAACATGACGCCGATCTTGAGGCGGATCTGGTTGAGGAAGATCACCAGGGTCTTCGAGCGCGAGATCGAGCCGGTGAGCTTGCGCAGCGCCTGGCTCATCAGGCGGGCGTGCAGGCCGACATGGCTGTCGCCCATCTCGCCCTCGAGCTCGGCGCGGGGGACGAGGGCGGCGACGGAGTCGACCACGAGGACGTCGATCGCGCCGGAGCGGACCAGGGTGTCGGCGATTTCGAGCGCCTGTTCGCCGGTGTCGGGCTGGGAGATCAGCAGGTTGTCGACATCGACGCCGAGCTTGCGGGCGTAGATCGGGTCGAGCGCGTGCTCGGCGTCGACGAAGGCGCAGGTGCCGCCGCGCTTCTGCGCCTCGGCCACGGCGTGCAGGGCGAGGGTGGTCTTGCCCGAGGATTCGGGGCCGTAGATCTCGATCACGCGGCCGCGGGGCAGGCCGCCGATGCCGAGGGCGAGGTCGAGCCCGAGCGAGCCGGTGGAAATGACGTCGATCGCCTCGGATTCGCTGCGCGAGCCCATGCGCATGATCGAGCCCTTGCCGAAGGCGCGCTCGATCTGGGCCAGTGCGGCGTCGAGTGCCTTGTTCTTTTCCATCGGTAACTCCTGAAGCGTGTTGGGCGGGCCGGCGTGATGCAACCGGAGCGCGAAATTAGTCTAGCGGGCGCCGGGTTGCCCGTCGAGGATGAGTTTTGCATGAAGAGAACATATCGGCAACACGTTTGGTAAGAATTTATTAACCATTTGTTCTCGTCATGTTCTCGTCTGGTCGGTGGTGAAGCGCCAGACGGTGCTGGAACGGAAGGCCTCGCCGGGGTCGAGCCTGGTGGAGGGAAAGGCGGGGCGGTTCGGCGAATCGGGGAAATGCTGGGTTTCGAGGGCGATTCCGTCGCCGGGGCCGTAGGGCGGCAGGTCGAGCTTGCCGGCGGCGTAGACCTGCACGGCGGGCTCGGTGGTCTCGACGGCGAGGACGCGGCCGGAGGCGGGGTCGCGCAGGAGGGCGGCGGGGCCGATGACGCCTTCGGGCTTGTCGAGCACGAAGCAGTGGTCGAGCCCGGCGCGGGCGGGGCCGATTCGCTGCTGGCGGGTGAGGTCGAGCCAGGTGCCGGCGACGGGGGCGATGGCGCCGGTCGGGATGTTCGCCGCATCGGGCGGGAGGTAGCGCGCGGCGGCGACGGCGATTTCGTGGTCGAGCGCCGTGCCGCCGCCGGCGAGGTTGAAATAGGCGTGGTTGGTCAGGTTGAGCACCGTGGCGCGGCCGGCGACGCGGGCGGCATAGTCGAGGCGGAGCGTGTTGTCCGGCGTCAGCGTGTAGGTCACGTAGACGGTGAGGTCGCCGGGGAAGCCGTTCTCGCCGTCCGGACTGTGCAGGCGGAGGGTGAGGGCGCTGCCGGTGGCGGCGACGATGTCCCACACGCGGTGGCTGAAATTGGGCGTGGGACCGTCGGCCGGGCCGCCATGCAGGGTGTTGGCGCCCTCGTTGGCCGGCAGGGTGTGGCGGACGCCGTCGAGGGTGAAGGCGGCGCCGGCGATGCGGTTGGCGTAGCGGCCGACGAGCGCGCCGAAATAGGGGCTTTTCGTCTCGTAGTCGGCGAGGGTGGGGCAGCTCAGCACGACATTGGCGAGGCGGCCGCGGCGGTCGGGGGCGAGGAGTTCGTCGACGATGCCGCCATAGTCGAGCAGGCTGACCGACATGCCGGCCGCGTTCGCGAGGGTGATCCGCCGCACCTTCGCGCCGGCGCGCGTGGTGCCGTAGGGGGCGATGACGGGTTCGGGCATGGGCGGTCGGTCCTTCAGGCGTTTGGGCAGGCGTCCGGGATGACGGCGGCGCGGGCGAGGAGATCGGCGTCGCCGCCGGTGGCGCCGGCGGCGCCGAAGGCCAGCGCGGGGTGGACGATGCGCGCGGCGATGAAGCGCTCGGCGACGGCGGCGGGGGCGTGGCGGAGCAGCAGCGCGGCCGAGAGGGCGAGGGCGAGATGCTCGACGAGGCGGCGGGCGACGGGCTCGGCCGATTCGGGGCGTTCGAGCATCGCCTCGACGCCGGCGATCAGCGCATCGAGCGCGGTGTCCGCGCCGCGGGCGGGGGCGAGTTCGGCGGCGAGGGCGGCGGCGGCCTCGGGCGTGCGGGTCAGCGCGCGCAGCACGTCGAGGCAGATGACGTTGCCCGCCCCTTCCCAGACGCCGTTCAGCGGGGCCTCGCGGTAGAGCCGGGCGATCGGGTGTTCCTCGACGAAGCCGTTGCCGCCGTGGCATTCCAGCGCCTCGGCGAGCAGGGCGGGGGCGCGCTTGCAGGTCCAGTATTTCGCGACCGGGACGATGATCCGGGCGAGGGCGGCTTCGGCCGGGTTACGGGCGGCGGCGTCGGTCGCGGCGGCGGCGCGCAGGGCGAGCCAGAGCGCCGCCTCGGCCTCCAGCGCCATGTCGGCGAGGACGGCGCGCATCAGCGGCTGGTCGATCAGGGCGCGCTGGAAGGCGCGGCGATGGGCGGCGTGGTGCAGGGCGAGCGAGGTGGCCTGGCGCATCAGCGACGCGGCGCCGAGCGCGCATTCGAGGCGGGTGAGATGCGCCATCTCGATGATGGTGGCGATGCCGCGGCCCTCGGCGCCGACCATGACCGCCTCCAGCTCGTCGAACTCGACCTCGGAGGAGGCGTTGGAGCGGTTGCCGAGCTTGTCCTTCAGGCGCTGGATGCGCACCGCGTTGCGGCTGCCGTCGTCGCGCCAGCCCTGGGCGAGGAAGCAGGAGATCGTCTCGCCGGTGCGGGCGAGGGTGAGGAAGAGGTCGCTGGTGGGGACCGAGAAGAACCATTTGTGGCCGGTCAGGCGCCACGAATCGCCCGCGCGGGTCGCGGTGGTGCGGGTCTGGCGCAGATCCGAGCCGCCCTGTTTCTCGGTCATCGCCATCGCGACGCCGAGGGCCGGTTTTTCCGCCGGCGGCAGCGGGCGCGGGTCGTAGCCGGGCGCGAGAATCCGGTCGCGGAAGCGGGCGAGCAGGTCGGGCGCGTGGGCGAGGGCGGCGGTGGCGGCGAAGGTCATCGCCGCGGGGCAGCAGACGCCGGGCTCGCCCTGGCCCCAGAGATAGGCCACGGCGGCGCGGGCGACATGGGCGCCGGGGCGGGGTTCGGTCCAGGCCAGGCTGTGGAAGCGGTCGGCGCGGATCATGCCCATCAGGCGGTGCCAGGCGGGGTGGAAGGCGACCTCGTCGATGCGGTGGCCGAAGCGGTCGAAGGCGGCGAGTTCGGGCGGGTTGCGATTCGCCTCCCGCGCCAGGGCGCGCAGTTCGGCCGAGCCGATCCGGGCGCCGACCGCGGCGAGATGGGGGGCGGCCCAGCCGGCGCCGAAGGCGGAAACCGCCTCGAGAAGGGCGGCATCGCCGGTGAAGGCGTCGTGCGCCGGCGGTTCGCCGGCCTGGTTGAAAACCTCGTGCGTGACGGGCATGGCGGCAGCATAGCCGCGCGGGCGCGGCTTGTCTCGCCCGGCATTGTCCCGCCCGGCTCTATTGATGGCGGCGCGCGCTGCGCTTATACCCTGTGGCGTTGCGGGTGTAGCTCAATGGTAGAGTTCCAGCCTTCCAAGCTGGCTGTGCGGGTTCGATTCCCGTCACCCGCTCCATTGATTTCATTAGATTTTTTTCCGTAGACTGTCTGATGCTAGACAGTTAGACAGTTGGTAGACAGTCCCTCATTTTCTCAGCCGGATTAACGAGGGCTTCGACTCGGCCTTCGTCCGTCTTGACGCCCGCCCAGTGGCCCCGGACTGCTTCTTCTGGTTGCCGGCCGCAGTCGCCTCTCGAATGAGTGATCCGAAGGTTTCTGCCAGCTTGTCCTGCGTTTCCACGGCCAGCCGGTAATTGTCGGCACCCCGCAGATAAATCTCTAGGTTGCGGTCGGACGTGTGCCCGGTGATGGCCCGGAGGGCGCGGTTCTCGACGCCGAGCATCTTCAGGATCGTCGGTCCGGTCGCCCGCAGGTCGTGCAGCGTGTAGCGCGGCAGGCCCAGGCGCTCGCGCATGTTCCGCAGCGTTTCCTCGGCGTTCACCTTCTTCCACGGCTTGCCCTGCGGTGTAGACAGCAGAAGGTTGTCTACGCCCGGGTAAGCCTCCAACATTTCGGTCAGCAGGGCGGGGACGTGCAGGACCATCCAGCCACCGACACGGCTCAGCTTGGACTGCTGGAACCGCAGCGTCCGGGCCTTCGGGTCATACTGGTCCCTCGTGTAGGCAATCACGTCGCTGATCCGCTGGGCGGTCAGCAGCAGCGCGACCAGCAAGGCCCTGAATGCCGGGGTCGCCTCGGTCAGAACGGTTCTCAGCACATCCTCCGGCCAGGGCCGGTTCTGGTCGGACGGCGGCTCGTCGAAGCGGTCGGA
>NZ_AFPR01000454.1:0-3091 GCF_000219295.1 Acidiphilium sp. PM | reverse complement strand
GTAAGCATCCGGTGAAAGCCGCGGGTCTTTTATTCTATTGGCTTTTGGGCTGGCGGGGATGTGGCGGTTGGTTCTGTCTGATTATTTTGAAGGCAGGGCGTGGACGATCTCGGTTGCCTCACTTGTGTCTCGATGAACCTCTTCACGGATGACGCGATCTGTGACGTCGTTCAGGTATTGCACCAACGCACCATTGAGTTCCTGGAATTCTGGCCATAGCACTTGATCGACAAAAGCCTGCGGCACCCGCAGCATGACGGTGGTCAGGCGTTGCCGATAAAGGCGGTATGGCTTCAGGCCATAGCGCCGGCACAACGCGAGGAACAATCGGCGAGACCATTGGTCGCGCAGAGAAAACTGCATTTCGATTGTTTTGTCCCGGCCCTGAAGTTCCGCCAGCCGGGCCTGAACGCGCCCGAGTGCGGCCTCGGCCGCTACGCGTTCGCCGACCGTTCCCGCTCCGGCGAACAATGCCTCGATCTTACGAAGCTTCTCCCGAAGCACGGCCTCTTCAGACACGCCCAACCTCTTGCGTTGCACGTGGCGGGATTTTGCCGGCGCAGTGCCATGGCAACAAGTCGTTGAGGCGGCTGACGGGCTGATTGTTGATCCTGGCGAGCACGTCGGCGAGCCAGGCTTGCGGATCGACGTTATTGAGGCGGGCGGTCTGGATCAGGGTGTAGAGGATGGCGGCCCGTTCACCGCCGCGATCCGAGCCGCAGAACAGCCATGCCTTGCGGCCGAGCGGCACGCAACGCAGGGCGCGTTCGGCGGCGTTGTTGGTCAGGCAGACCCGGCCATCCTCGAGGAAGCGGGTGAAGGCGTCCCAGCGGCGGAGCATGTAGTTGATCGCCTTGGCAAGATCATGGTGGCGCGACAGCCTGGCGACCTGACCATTCAGCCAGGCATGGAGCTCGGCAACCAGCGGCGCACTGCGTTCCCGCCGCACAGCCAGCCGCTCGGCGGCCGATTTGCCGTTGATGGTGCGCTCGACTTCGAACAGGGCGTCGAGCCGCCGCACGGCCTCGATGGCGATCGGATAGACCGTGGCGGCTTGCCCCCCACGGCTCTTCCTGCGCGCCGCCGCGGCGATATCGGCCAGTTCAAAGAATTTCCGTCGGGCATGAGCATGGCAGCCGGCCTCCCGCACCGGCGCAGGTGTGCGGTCATCCTTGTATAGTTCGCCATAACCGCCATAGGCATCGGCCTGCAGGATACCCGACCAGCCGGCAAGATGGGCCTGTGGATGCTCGCCGCGCCGGTCCCGCGAATAATGGAACAGTGCCGCCGGGGGATCAGAACCGCCGAAGGGTCGATCGTCCCGCACATAGACCCACAGACGCGCCGTATCGGTCTTGCCACGCGCCATGACCGGCACCGTGGTGTCGTCGCCATGCAGGCGCGCGGCATCATGAACATGGGCTTCGATCAGCCGGTAGAGCGGCATCAGCGCATGACATGCCGCCCCGACCTGATCGGCGAGTGTGGAGACGCTGAGTGGCACGCCCTCGCGGGCAAAGCGTTCGGCCTGGCGGTTGAGCGGCTGGTGCTGACCATACTTCTCGAACAAAAGCATCGCGAGGAAGCTCGCCCCCGCCCACCCGCGAGGAACGACATGGAACGGTGCCGGCGGCTGCGCGACCGCCTCGCAGGCCCGGCAGGTGAATCTCTCCCGCACCGTCTGGATCACCTTCCACTGCCGCGGGATCACCTCCAGCGTCTCGGTGATGTCCTCGCCCAGCTTCGACAGCCTGGTGCTGCCACAGGCAGGGCAGGCACAAGGGCGCTCGATCACCACACGCTCGCGCGGCAGGTGTTCGGGAAAGGGCTTTCTGGCCGGGCGCTTGCGCTCGAAACCACCAACGCGCGTCGTCTTTGCCGCGGCGGCTTCGGCAGCCAGACCATCTTCACTGGCATCGGCCTCAAGATCCTCGAGCTGCAGCTCCAGCTGATCGAGCAGACGACGGCTGCGCTCGGCGCTGGCGCCAAATTGCTCGCGCCGCAGACGGGCAATCTGCAACTTCAGATGCGCGATCAACGCCTCGGTCGCACTCTCCCGGGCACGCGCATCGGCCAGTCGGGCCTCGGCCTCGTCGGCCCTGCAAATGGCCGCCCGAGCTTGCTCAGAGCAAGCCAAAACCAGCGCTTTCAGCGCCTCGACGTCGTTCGGAAGAGTGGTTCCGGAGGTTTCCACACCCCCGAGAGAATCACAGAAATTCCGGCATTTGAAGCGACAAGATGCCCGTCAGCCGATAAAAATTCCGGCCTCTACCCCGCACGCGCCGGCCGCCATGAATAGCGCGGATTGCGCCAGTCAATGCCCTCCAGCAGGCAGGCCAGCTGCGAACTCGTCAACGAAACCACCCCGTCCTTCGCCGACGGCCACGGGAAATACCCCTTCTCCAGTCGCTTCGAATATAGCGACATCCCCACACCGTCATGCCAGATGATCTTCACCAGCGAGCCCGACCTGCCACGGAATACGAACAGATCCCCGCCGTGTGGATCCCGCTTCAGCCCGTGCTCGACCAATAGCGCCAGACCCTGCATGCCGCGGCGCATGTCCGTATGGCCCAGCGCAATCCACACACGCGCTCCAACAGGGATCATCCCAGCGCCTTCAGTGTCGCCGTGACCACCGATGGCGCCACCATCCCCTCGATCACCACGTGTGCACCGCCCGCCAGGCGAACCTCGATCCGGCCCCGGCTGCGCGGCGTCACCAAAGACGCTGGGGCCGTATCTTCAGCCCCTGCAATCATCACGGCAGCAGACGGCTCCGGCGCCACATGAACCGGCAGGAATTCCGCAGGCGTCGAAACCAACCCCAATTCGCCAGTACGCACCAGTCGGCGCCAGCTCCACAGCTGGCCACGCGATATGTCATGCCGCCGCGCAACTTCCGCAAACACCGCACCAGCCGCTTCCGCTTCCGCCACAATCCGTAGCTTGTCCTCATCACGCCAGCGACGCCGGCGCTCAACTCCCGTGATGATCTCCATCCACACACCCGCTCATAGCGTCGCTCTTACAAGCGCATTTATGAGCGCATCATCCACTCAACGGCAGGCGGCCTCCGCCGGAACGATAC
>NZ_AFPR01000455.1:0-10547 GCF_000219295.1 Acidiphilium sp. PM | reverse complement strand
ACATCTTCTCAGGTCAGGACAGTACTGTTCCGCCTGTGCCGAATGCAACCAGTTTCACGAGTGCCGCGTTCTATGTCAGCATTCAGAGCGCTACCAACAGCCTTTCGGTCTCTGGAGTGTTCGCGGCGGCAAGTAACACTACGAACAGCCCATTCTCAAGCACTCTTGCTAGTAATCCCGGCGTCCCAAGTGTTCTGGGTGCCGGCGGAGTCCCGATTACAACCGGTATCGCCGCAAATGCCAACCAGTTTATCGGTCCTAGCGTGGGAACGAATACTACCGGTTCTTATATGACGGATATTCTGGCCACTCTTTCGGCTATCGGCAGCCTCCAGCCTGGGCAACTTTCAAATTCGGGCTTCACAAATTTCGCCAATGCGATCTCAACCAGCCTCGGTAACGCAATCAATACAATGGCACAGGACGCCGGCGCTCTTGGAAACAACCAGGCACTGGTGAATACGCAAATCACAGATCTCCAGCAGACGTCAAACGCATTCACCAACCAGGTTGCCGGGTTCGATCAAGTCGATATGACAAAGACCCTTTCCCAGTTGTCCGCCACCCAAACGCAACTCCAGGCTTCGTACCAGCTTATCGCCGCGGTGAAGACAATGAGCCTTACCCAATATATCTGAGGCGGGCTTCATCTGGCGTTAACGACTCAGGCGTAAAATACGTCATCTCCGCAAAACGCGGACCACAGACTAAATTATAGCCAAGGATACAAAGCATGTCCGGCGTTGTTAGCTCGATCATCACCAACTCGGCCGCGATGGTCGGCGTTGAAACTCTCAACTCGATCAATACTTCTCTGAACAACGTTCAGAACCAGATCTCCACTGGCTACTCTGTCAGCAGCGCGGTTGACAATGGTGCTGCTTTCGCTGTTGCCCAGTCGGTCCGCACAAATATGGCGGGCCTCACTGCCGCAAACCAGCAGCTCGGCGATACCCAGGGCCTACTTGCCACCACAAATACTGCATTGACCAATATATCCAATCTTATGCAGAGCATGGATGCGACACTGGTCAATCTGTCGAGCTCAACGATTTCGGCAAGCCAGAAGACACAGTACGTTGCGCAGTTCTCTTCACAACTTCAGAATCTTCAATACTATATCAAGGGCGCCAGCTATAATGGTAAAGCGCTAATTGGTGGGGGGACTGGCACTACCCTGCACAGCTCGTCATCTGCTTGGACACATACGGGGCTGACAGTTGCTTCGGATGCTTCCGGCGGACAGATACAAATTGCCTCACAGACAATGACCACTGTTTATCTTGCTCTAAGCAAGATTGGAACGTCGCTTGGCACGGCCTCCGCAGGTTCCCCCACAATTACAAACTGGATGACTGCTACTGGTACATTCAGTACCCAGGTTTCCAATGTCGGTTCGTATCTTAACACCTACGGTAACCTGACCAACCAGGTTGATGCGCAGATAACCTATAACCAGAACAAAATGGACGCGCTCAGCAATGGCCTCGGCGCGCTCGTTGATGCCAATATGGCGGCGGAGTCCGCAAAGTTGCAGTCGCTACAGATCCAGCAGCAGTTGGCAACATCTGCCCTCTCCATAGCGAACCAGCAGCCGTCGATCCTCACCAAGCTGATCTGATTCATCCGCCGTAACCCGGCCTGCTTCAATAGCAGGCCGGGCCTACTAGTCCGAAGTTTTAACTAGGCGGAATACAAAGTCCCTGGATTTATCGGCGGATTTTTTGATCCGCTTTTGACGTCTACTGGACACGCATGGGTTCGATTTCGAGGAGGTTGAAGGCGGCCGCCTGTAGTGTGGTTGGCGTGGCCAGGGTGGTGAAGGTCGCATTGGGCGCCTTGGGCAGCGCGGCGGTGTTGAGAGTTTGGGTGGCCAGATGCGCCATCAGGTCGGCAAAGCTTGAGAGCGGCAGGTTGTCGTCGTTGCGGCGTCGCCCCCGCTTGCGCTTGGCGGCGGGTGAGATCGTGGCAGGGGCAACCGGGGAGGCGCGCTCGGCCTCGGCGGCCAGTGGATCGTGATCCTGAAACAGGATCGGCTTGAGGGCATCGCGCAGATGCCACTCGACGTAATAGGCAATCATGCAGAGAAAGACATGCGCGCGCACCCGCGGCGAGAGCCAGTGATGGACCGGACGGATTGCGAGGTCGACCGATTTCAGGGTTCGGAACGCCCGTTCCACCCGGGAGAGGTCCTTGTAGGCCCGCACGGTGTCGGCATCGCTCATCGCCTCCGCGGCGACGCTGGTCCGGATGACGTAAATGCCATCGAGCGCCGCCTCGCGGGCGATACCGGCTTCGTTGCGCCGGAAGCTGAAGCGATCGGCGGTGATGGTGAGATCGAAATGCTTGGCCATCTTGCGCTGGTTGATCACGGCACCGACCGCAAGGCCGATCTCGGCCGCGCCGCGCAACGGCGCGCGCTTGCGCGTCGTCGCCGCCACGATGCGGGTCAATTCCCGCTCGGTCGCGGTAAGCAGCGCCTCGCGCTTGCGCCGGCGTTCCCCGGCCAGAGCCGCATTGCGGCAGGCGATCAGCCGCTCGCCGGGATAATCAGGCGATGCGATCGCGGCGATATCGCGCTCGTCGAACAGCGACATCTGCAGCGGCCCCTCGGCGAGGTCCTGGATCTGACCCGCCCGCAGGCAACTGATCCAGTCCAATCCGGCGGGTTTGATCTCCTTGCGGATCCGCGCCGTGGTGATCATGCCCCGATCGCCCACCAGCACGACGTGGTTCAGATGAAACCGCCGCTTGAGCTTCTCCACCTGGGCCGCGATCGTGCCGGGATCGGCGGTGTTGCCTTCGAACACCTCGACCGCGATCGGCCGGCCCTCCCGATCGCACAGCAGACCATAGACGATCTGGAGCCGATCCGGCCGATGATCACGGCTATAACCGTGTTGAGCGAGTTCGCAGCACCGGCCTTCAAGATAGGACGAGCTGACATCATAGAGCACCAGCGTGCCATCGCGCAGATGGCGCTTCGCGAACTGCCGTTCGATCCGCCCCTGCTGCGCGCCCAACCAGTCGAGGGCGGCGTAGATCTCGCGCTCCTCAATCACGCCGAGCCCAAGCACCTGCCCGAGGCTCGAGGTCGCCGTCTCCGGGTTCAGGCCGCGCAGCGTCGAGAGTTTCGAGCCCGGCGCGATCACGCGACTCGCGATCAGTGCCAGTGCCAAGTCCCGCTCGCGCGAGACCTGGCGTCCCAGCAGGCGCGGAATCTCCAGCTTGCGCATCATCCCCAGCACCGCCGCCACGTGCCCGTGCGGCAGGGATCGCCGGATCTCGAGCGCCTGATCCGGGCCGCCCACCACCGAGCCGCCGGCGAGCAGGGCGCGCAAGCCATCGACCAGCTCCGCCGGCATCTGGCTCAGATTGGCGATCGTGCGCTTGTGGACCTTCCGCCCCTCACGGAAACTCTCCCGCAGCAGCACCGCCGACGCCGAGCGGCCATTCGGAACCACGTCGATGAACATGACGCCAGCGAATCACAAATCGAGTCGCGCCGCAAGCCCCATGTATGGACACATTCTGAAATTAATAACGAGCCGTATCCCGCACGGAGCCTCACGTTTAGATGATTTTCAAATAAAAACTTCGGACTAGTCGCGTTACGAAGGATAAATATATGTCGGTTCTGGTGCTGGAGCTTCGCCAAGGCGATATCATGATACTCAACGGCGCACCGATCCGGTTCCGCACGAAGTCACGCATCGAGTTGACGGCGAAGGCACGCTTCATGTTCGGCAAACAAATACTGCGGCCAGACGAGGTCAACACGCCTGCGAAGCAGATCTATTTTGCTCTCCAGACGGCCTATATCGGAACGGACGAAGAACGCCAATCCGCGCTAGTGCGTGCCCGCGAACTGATAGAGCAGTTCAAGGAAGCGACAACTTCGGCGCTCGCCCGCGAGATCCTCGACCGAGCGCTGGAATGTGCAAAATCGGATGATTGTTATGAAGCCCTTAAGCTTTCGCGGCGAATTATGCGCCACGAAGCAGCCGTTCTGCAGTCATGTCAGTGATCAAAAGGATCGTAAATGTCTCATTCAGCAAAGGCCTTCAAAGCCTATGAATCCGCCAATCAACTGCGAGGTCAGCGTGAGCAGGATGCCGAAGTGTTCCGCACTGTCAGTTCTATGCTCCGTGCGGCCGACGATGATCTGAGTCGTACACGAGCACTGGCAACTGCCCGCAGGCTCTGGCAGACGATTCTCGCTACAAATCTCGATCCACTCAATCCGTTGCCGGCACCACTTCGGGCGCAGATCGTTTCTGTTGCGAATAACATTCTTCAGCAGACAAATGATCAAAGTCCCGACCTTGAAGTGATCGCGATAATTGGCGACAATTTTGCCGATGGACTTAGCGGGCGGGCATAGATCTCGGAGATATTTGATGTCGTCTACTCTATCGCCAAACATTGCCACTCTCTTTACAAGCTCCGCAAATACGACTTCGTCAAGTATTGTCTCAATTCTTGAAGCGAGTTACGGCGGAGCGACGAGCGGAACTGTCACGAGTTCTCAAAATCCGATTATTGCGCTCCGAATCGCCCAACAGAATGAAACAAAAGATATTCAGGCAGAAGCAAAATCGCCACAAGTACAGCGGGATATTGCCGCGTTCACAAAAGCGGTGAACAGCGCGAAGACTGCGAAGCAGCTTCTTCAAAATCCAACCGTTCTTAAAGTTCTTCTTACTGCTAATGGGCTAGGGGCTCAGGTCGGATTTCCTGCGTTGGCTCAAAAGGCACTTCTGTCAAATCCGAGCGATCCAAACGGGCTTGCCAATCAATTGTCGTCCACTAATTCGCAGTGGCTTTCGACCGCCCAGATTTATCAGTTTGCAACCAAAGGGTTATCTATAATACAAAAACCATCAAGTATAAGTACCCTCACTAATGCATATGCTGAAGTTCTTTGGCGTCAGTCACTTGATAAACAGACCCCTGGACTTTCAAACGCACTATATTTCATTCAGAACGCTCAAAAATTCACGAATGCCACTCAAATTCTCGGCGATTCTGTTATGCGCTCGGTCGTCACGACCGCATTGGGAGTTCCCCAACAAATCGCATTTCAGCCGCTGCTTGCGCAAGAGCAGGCCATCACCAGTCGACTTGATGTATCAAAATTTCAGAATAAGCAGTTTGTTCAATCGTTCGCGGATCGATTCCTTGCAGTCACACAAGCAAGCAATATGAACGCTTATGGCTCGAGTTCCAGTCTCGTTGGGCTAGCTGCACAAGCTAGATCTCTCATCGCATAAGCTATAGCAATCCCGCGCGCTGACCGGAGAATTGGTCCGCACCACCGTTCAAAAGGAACCTGACTATGTCCGATCTCCACTCGAATTCTCAATTGCAACCCGCCGTACGGGGCGACAATTCAAGTGTAAATCGCGTGCTTTTTGCGCGCGTGCGGCAGCTAATCGATCAGGGGCAGGTCAACGCCGCCTCGCTCCTACTCCCTACCCTCGAGAAGCGCGGTGAGAATCCTGGGACGATCGTTGCGTTATCAGCGGCAATCGAATTTGTTAAAGGCAGGCACGCTCGTGCGAAGGAAATAGTCTCGGACGGCTTAGCTGCATTTCCTGAGAATTCGATTATACTTTGTTTTAGTGCCGAGATTAGCCTTGAGGAAAAGAATTGGGTTGAAGCGGCGAAGGCCGCTTCCGAGGCGGTCGTTGCAGACCCAAGGAATTCAACGGCTAAGTCTATATTAGGAAGAGCTCTCTTGGAGCTAGGGCATATCGACGACGCTGCGACCTGCTTGCGCGAGGTCCTTGACGAGATGCCGTCTAACTTCCTGGCGCTCGCCGGGCTATGCCGCTCTGCGCCCGCAGAGGCGGAGGACACCTTGCGCAATATATTGCAGGACAGTGATGAAGAGCATTCCGACCGTCCTCAAGATGATCTGAGGCTTCGCCATCTTCTTATCTCGGTACTGATTGAACGGGGAGCCTATACAGAAGCAACTGATCAAATCCGGCGACTTGTAGCCGAAGGTCGCGCTAATCTCGACACCAGTCTCCTAGCCGTCCAAGCAGCCGTAGGAACAGGCAATTGGGACGAGGCTACATTGCTGTTTAGCGACAATACGCGCAATTTGCCACGCCATGCTTGATCAGGTTGCTAGCGCTCCAGCTTTACACGAAAATATGACGAATGCGGCCGACGTCATAGCCGCGGGGGTGGCTCTTGATGCCGGCAGCACCCGCGAGTCCGCAAGGAAGCTTTTCCAGCGAGCGAGTGAGCTGGCTCCATCATGGGATGAGCCGTTGATTAGGCTTGCCCAGAGTTATCGTGCTGATGGCCATGTGGCTGAGGCCAAAGAGCTCTATATCCAAGCCAGCATACGCAATCGTTGGCGGATTGAACCTTTGCTTGCTTATGGAATATTGGCACTACAAAGCAACGACCCGCACGACGCAGTAGGATATCTTTCGCGAGCTACCGATCTTGATCCCACCAACCATCAGGCTTGGCATGGACTTGCGCTTGCGCTCGGTGCGCTCGGACTTCAGGGTGCCGCATTGCGCGCGATGGCCAACGCCGGAAATCTGGCACCTGATATACTTCATTATGCAATTACGTATAATGAACTTCGCGACACGGTTGATCATGATCTGATTTTGCAGATCCGAGAGCCGAAGTGGACCACTGCCATTGAGCTCTGTCTTGAAGCCAATGCAGCTCTTAGGCGCGGTGGGGCTGAAGAGGCGATCGCTCTTTTAGAGACTGCGATCGACGTTGAGCCGGATGCGTCTGATATCCTAGCTTTGCTCGGCAATGCGTATTTGGCGAATCAGATGCCAGAAATGGCAGAATTACATCTGCGCAAAGCCCTTCTCCGTGCGCCCGAAAACATCGATATCGCCAATGATCTAGCTGTCTCACTTGGCCGACAGTATCGTTTTGGCGATGCTTCCGATATATTGAATAAATTAGATATTCCCGCAAACGCGAGCTCTACGATATTATTAAATCGCGCTACGATCAGAGCATCAGCTGGCGATCTCGCAGGAAGTGCAAGGGACATCAAAGCGGCAACCCCCAAAGCCAATGACCGGTCTCGGCTGCGAGCTGAATGTTCCTTAATTCCGTATCAAAGCAATGCGACCGCGGAGCTTCTTCTGGACTCGACCCGAAAACTCGCCGCGACATTGCCCGAAGACTGCGAACCACTGATGAAGCCCTCTGTTGTTGATCCTGATCGTCCACTTCGAATCGGCCTACTGTCTCATTCTCTGCGACAACATCCTGTAGGATGGCTCACATTTGCCGGTCTGGAAAATTTAGATCGAGATGCATACGAGCTCTATTGTTTTGGTCACTTCGCTGCAGGAGATCCATTTGCGCAGCGGCTTGCACGACGTGTGCGCAAATGGCAAGACCGAATCACAAAATACGAGGCGGAGATTGCCTCAAATATTGCCGATTGTAATATCGATATTCTTATTGACTTGAGTGGCTTTGGTGACAATGGATTGATTGGAAGTTTGGCGTATCGCCCGGCGCCCGTCCAAATGAAATGGGTTGGCTCACAGGCGTCTACAACTGGCATGAAGCGTGTTGACTGGTTCATTACGGATCGATGGGAGACCCCGGAGGGGTTTGATCAATATTATACGGAACAGCTATTACGGTTGCCGGACGGCTATGTCTGCTATTCTCCTCCCCCAACGTCGCCGCCTGTCAGCAATTTGCCGGCTCTTGCAAACGGTCATGTCACCTTTGGCTGCTTCAATAATCTGACAAAACTGACCGATGAGACATTATCGCTCTGGGGACGGATCCTTGAACAGGTCGATAACGCCCACCTGCTCCTCCGCTGCCCGCAATTTTCTGAAGATGGAATTCCTGAGCGCTTCATCTCTCGAGCGCATGCTCTTGGAGTTGATACGAGTCGGGTCGAATTGCGCGGTCGAGCTCCGCATCCAGAATTCATCGAAGGCTACAAGGACGTTGATATCGCACTAGATCCATTCCCGTATTCAGGTGGGCTAACGACATGCGAATCGATGTTTATGGGGGTGCCTGTCATCACTTTGGCTGGTGATTTCTTCGCCGCACGTCATTCGGTGAGCCACCTTTCGAACGTGGGCCTGACGGATTGCGTTACAGAGAGTCCGGAACAGTATATCGATCGTGCCGTTGCCATGTCCTCGGATCTGGAAGCGCTAGCCGCACGTCGGGCTCGATTGCGCGAACAGATGCTCACGAGTCCCCTCTGTGACGCGAAGCGTTTTGGCCGTAATCTCGGTGCCGCGTTGCGCTATGCGTGGCAGGATTATTGTCGTAACGGCTGCCGGGCTTGATCAATCGCCGCAACTGTGGTGCTGACGCGAGATGATCCCATTTTCCGCCCGCGTCGGCCGAACAAGGCCGGCGGCTACTTTCGCTATGGCTGCCCGGGCTCGCGCTCTTCGTGCCGCTGGCCATGATGTGATTTCGCTATCGATCGGCGAGCCCGACCTTCCAACCCCACCGCATGTCGTAGATGCCGCACACCGTGCCGCACTCGGCGGGCAGACACGCTACCCCCCTATCGCTGGAACCGATGCGCTGCGCTGCGCCGCAGCACGGAAATTCGAACGCGATCAGGGTTTGCCGGCAACACCAGCTGACGTTCTTGTCACAAATGGCGGCAAGCAGGCGATATTTGACGCCGTGATGTCGGTCATCGATCCTGGCGATGAAGTGCTTATTCCCGCGCCTTGCTGGGCAGGCTACATCCAGGTGGTTGAATTCACCGGTGGTATCCCGGTGTTCATCGATTGCCCCGCCGAAGCAGGATTCCGCGTGGATGCTGCCACCCTCGCGGCAGCTATCGGGCCAAGGACGAAGCTCCTTGTTCTCAACTATCCAAACAATCCGTCCGGCGCGGTTGCCGATGCGGCAATGCTTATCGGCATCGCCGATGTGCTTCGTCGGCATCCTCATGTACTGACAATTTCGGATGATATTTACGAGCACCTCATTTTCGAAGGCGCATACGTGACATTGGCGGCCGCTGCTCCAGATCTCGCTGGGCGCGTGCTGACTATGTCCGGCGTATCGAAATCCTATGCGATGACCGGCTGGCGCATTGGCTTCTGTACCGGTCCGCGTGACTGGCTAGCGGCAATGACGCTGGTTCAGGGGACTGCCACTGCGGGTGTTTCGACCATTAGCCAGGCGGCTGCTGTTGCGGCGCTAGACGGCCCGCAGGATCTTCTCGAGGAACGACGTACGATTTATCGTCGACGCCGCGATCTTGTTCTAGGTGCGCTGGCCGGTGCGCCTGGCCTTACCTGTTCCCGCCCAGAGGGAGCTTTCTACGCCTTCCCGTCGATCACCAGTCTATTGGGTTGCCGGACCCCGAGCGGCCGAATACTTGGCAATGATGAGGATGTGGCGAATGCCTTACTAGATGAGGCTTTGGTCGCTACGGTTCCGGGCTCCGCGTTTTCAATGCCAGGTCATATCCGGCTTTCGACGGCTGCATCCGATGCCCTTCTGGAAGAGGCCTGCGAGCGCATTCTACGATTTTGCATAACGACATGTAACCATTAATTTAGAGCGTTTTCGACCGTATTGAATTGATGGGGGGAATTCCCGCTGGCGTGGAATTCTGGGTCAGAATCCGTGCTGGTGAAGGAGGCTGGCATGGATGGGATACCCTCTCTCGATTGATTTGCGCGTGCGGATTCTGGCTGCTGATCGGCTCCTTCTGAGTGATCCGGGATCTATTTTAGAGCAGCTTCTGAGCCGAAAAATCGCGTGGGGATTCCCGTATCGGGTGAGAGGTGATTCACGATGTTTGCAGGCGAAGGAGGCTGGCATGCATAGGGTGAAGGTAATTTCGCTGGATTTGTGTACGCGTCGTAGCGGCGGTTGATGGCGGCATGTCGCACTGTCTGGCGGCTGAACGCCTCGGGGTTGGGATTGCGGCGGCGATACGCTGGGTGCAACTGAGCCGGGAGAGGGGTTCGCCGGCACCAATGAAGGTGGGCGGCGACCGCCGCTCGGAACGGATCGAGCGCCACGCGGGTGGTTGTCCTTGACCTGGTCGAGACGACGCCTGACTTGACACTTGTCGAGGTGCAGGAGCGGCTGATGACGGAACGTTCGGAGCGGTTTGGCATTTCGACGATCTGGCGGTTCTTCGGCGGACACCGGATCACGCTGAACAAAAAGATTGGCCATGCGGTGGAGCAGGACCGTCCGGACGTCCTGAAGCGGCGCCGTGAGTGGTTTGAGGACCAGGTCGATCTCGAACCCGAGCGGTCAATCTTCATCGATGAAGCCGGCGGTGTCAGGAATTCTCTGTATGGGTGGCGGTTGAACATCAGGCCGGCGGGGCCCTTACGAAGCGATTGCCGAAGATGACGGCGAACTGAACCTTTGCCATAGGCCATTCTCGAGGTGGCATCACCCACTCCTTTTTCGGATCGGTTCAGGATCAGATAGAGCAGCTTGGCCGCGGCCTCATCGCTGGGAAATGGCCGCGCGCGCGGATCGCCCGACGCAGCTTGAAATTCAGGACTTCTATGGCGTTC
>NZ_AFPR01000456.1:0-1511 GCF_000219295.1 Acidiphilium sp. PM | reverse complement strand
GTATCTGCTCATCCTGGTCCGTCGATAAGTTGAATCGATTGTGAATTGACGTGACCACGGCGGATACGATTCGACGGGAGGCGTGAACGAGCTTCCTGACCTGTCTCTCCTATCGCACGCTGAGAAAGACGCGCTGATCCGCGCGCTATGGGACGCGTTGCAATCATCCGAGCGCAGGAACGCGGAACTGGCAATCCGGCTTTCGGATGCGGAACGCCGGATTGCGGAGTTGGAGGCGCGGCTAAACGAACCGCCGAAGCGGCCGGACAATTCGAGCCTGCCGCCATCGCGCGGGCAGAAGCCAAACCGGCCCGAGAAAAGTCCGCGCAAGGGGCCCCGCAAAGGCAGTCTCGGCCGTGAGGGTGGCGGTCGCTTGCTTGCCGAGAACCCCGATCAGACGGTGATCGCGAAGGCGGCGCATTGCCAGCACTGCCGTGCCGGGCTGACTGACGCGGATCAGCGCCTCGCGCAGCGCTACGACAAGATCGATCTGCCGCCGATCAAGCCGGTCGTCACCCGCGTCGAACGCTATGCCGGCCATTGTCCGTGCTGTGGGGCGACCACGCTGGCAGCCGTCCCGGAAGGCATGGAGACCGGCACACCATTCAGCCTCAACCTCGTGGCTCTCGCGATCTACCTGCGCGTCATCCATGCGGTCAGCTACCGGCGGCTGTCGCGCCTGTTCACCGAGTTGTTCGGCTTGGCGATCAGCGAAGGCGCGCTCGATGCCGCATTCCGCCGCGCCAAGCCGGGCTTCGATGCCGATGTCGGTGCCATCCTCGCCCGACTGCGCCGCGCGCGGGTCGTCTGCTCCGACGAAACCTCGGTGCGGATCAACGGCCGGACCCACTGGAACTGGGTATTTCAGAACGACGAAGTCGTCATCCATGTGATCCGGCCAAGCCGGGGCGCCAACGTCGTCGCGGAGGTAATGGACGGCCATCGCCCCGCTATCTGGATCTCCGATCTCTATGGCGCCCAGCGCGGTCATGCCGATGACTGGCAGATTTGCCTCGCCCACCAACTCCGGGACTGCAAATTCGCGATCGAGGCGGGTGATACGATCTTCGCACCCAGAATGAAGGCCCTGCTGCTCCGCGCCGTCGTGCTGGCGCGGCGCCATCGCACGCTCGCGGACGCTACAAGACGCGCCTGGCGGCGGCGCCTCGACCATGATCTCGACGCCGTCATGGCGCTCGCCCCGATCAACCACCACGGCAGACGATTGCGCCGACGATACGGCAAGGTTCGTGATCATCTCTTCACCTTCCTCGACCACCCGGATATCGCCGCGGACAACAACGGCTCCGAGCGCGAACTCCGGCCTACCGCGACATATCGCAAGGTCACCGGAGGGTTCCGATCCAACTGGGGCGCCGATTTCTTCGCCAACGTCCGATCCGTCGTCGGGACCGCCGCGCGGCACGGCCTTGATGCCTACACCGCTATCAAAAACGCCGTCACCGGAGCATCACTGCCCATCGCCCCCCTACCGGGTTGAGCAGATACCC
>NZ_AFPR01000457.1:0-1299 GCF_000219295.1 Acidiphilium sp. PM | reverse complement strand
AGCGCCGCAAGGTCGCGCCGAACCCGCGCCGGTAACCGCCGTTCCGCGACCCGCGCCTCGCCCGCCGCCGCTTCCGGCCACGCATTCCGCCGCGCGGGCACCGCGAACGCGCTTCCGGCGGATCCCAGCGCCAGCGCAACTGCCAGTCCATATCCGATCGCCCGAAGCCTCATCACCTCGCCCCGAAACCCTAGGGAATCACCACAGCCTGTGGGAGATCGGCATCTCCGCCGGCCACATCAAGTTCAGCCGGCGGGTAGGCGCGAACAAATGCCCGGCACGCCCCTTGCGGATGATCGCAAAAGCGGGCGTTCCATCCCTGTCCGAGAGCAACATGGTGTTGAGACCAACCGGGGGCGTCACGGGCTGGCGCACCTGGTGGCGGCCGAGGAGCGGTCAGGACGATGAACGACCTCTCGGAGACGGACGGCAGCGGATCAGATCATGGCATCGACCAGGGTTCACTCCCTGCCGGGCTTCGGAACCGGATATCGCCGCAGCGCGCTGGCGAGCGCATCGGCGGAAAGCCCGTCGGGCAGCACGGTTGCCAGTTGCCCCGACGGCGACAGGAGATAGATCAGGCCGCCATGGGTCGGCTGCCCATTCGGTCCGTTCGGCCAGGCCACATACACATGGAATGCTGCGATCGCTTCGTTTACCTGCCGTTTGCTCCCGCCAAGGCCTTCAATACGAGGAGAAAACAAAGAGGCGTAATGCGCCGCGGCCTTCGGACGATCATGCCGGGGATCCACCGTGATGAAGACCGCATCGAAAATCCTGTTGCGCGGATCTGCCATTTCCAGCGCCCGCGCGAGGTGCGTCAAGGTTGTCGGGCAACGATCTGTGCATTTCGTATAGCCGAAGACCACCAGCAGATATCGCCCACGGAACCGCGCCTGCGTCACCACCTTCCCGGCGCCGTCCTGCAGGGCGAATCTGAAAGCCGGCGGCGGTGCCGCGATGCAGGCGGCGGGCCAACCAGCCAGTCCGGCAAGAAGCGCCCGACGGCCAGGCATCAGGCCATTTCCTTCGCTGCCGCCGGCCGATACCGCGATGGGGGAGCCGCGGCATCGTCGACAACGAAGCGTTGCTGAAGTGTCATCATATGCCGCGCCTCAGCAAGAAGGCTATTGGCCGCGGCGTTCGCCTCTTCCACCATAGCGGCATTCTGCTGCGTTACCTGATCCATGTCGCCGACGGCCTGGCTGACCATTTTCAGTGACGAGGCCTGTTCGTTCGCGGTATCGCTGATCCGCCGGACCATTTTGTCGATGTCGTTGACCTGCGACGCCAGGCTCG
>NZ_AFPR01000458.1:0-5628 GCF_000219295.1 Acidiphilium sp. PM | reverse complement strand
GACGATGCGGAAATCCTGCTCCGGCTTCATCCGCAGGCCGAGTGCGGCGATCCGCTGCATGATCGCCGCGGTGCGGCCGACCAGCAGCGGCGTGCCCATCCGGTCGTCGATCACGCTCTGGGCGGCGCGCAGCGTGCGCTCGTCCTCGCCCTCGCCATAGACGATCCGCACCTTCGCCGAGCGCGCGACCTCGATCACCGGGCGCAGCAGCAGGCCCGAGCGGAACACGAGGCGTTCGAGATCGTGCTGGTAGACGTCGAAATCCGCGATCGGCCGGCGCGCCACCCCTTCATCCATCGCCGCCCGCGCCACGGCAGGGGCGATGTGCAGGATCAGCCGCGGATCGAACGGCTTCGGAATGATGTAGTCCCGCCCGAATACCGGGGCGACGCCGCCATAGGCCGCCGCCACCGTCTCGGAGGCCTCGATCCGCGTCAGCTCCGCGATGGCGGTGACGGCGGCGAGCTTCATCCCTTCGGTGATGGCGGTCGCCCCCACATCCAGCGCGCCGCGGAAGATGAAGGGAAAGCACAGCACGTTGTTGACCTGGTTCGGAAAATCCGACCGCCCGGTGCAGACGATCGCATCCGGCCGGTGTTCCGCCACCAGCTCGGGGCGGATTTCCGGCTCCGGGTTGGCCAGCGCGAGGATCAGCGGGTTGGCGGCGAACTTGTCCAGCCATTCCGGCTTCAGCACGCCGGGGGCGGACAGGCCGAGGAAGATGTCCGCCCCGTCCAGCACTTCCGGCAGGGTCCGCGCCGCAGTGTCGCGGGCGAAGGGCTCCAGCGTCTCGTTCAGGTTCGGTCGCCCCTTGTAGATCACCCCCTCGATATCGGTCATCACGATATTCTCGGGGTTGGCACCGAGCGCGATCAGGATGCGCACGCAGGAAATCGCCGCTGCCCCCGCGCCGGAGGTGACGATCCTGACATCGTCGATCGTCTTGCCCTGCACGATCATCGCGTTCTGCACGGCGGCGCCGACGATGATGGCGGTGCCGTGCTGGTCGTCGTGGAACACGGGGATGTTCATCCGCTCGCGCAGCGTCTGCTCGATGCGGAAACATTCCGGCGCCTTGATGTCCTCGAGATTGATGCCGCCGAAGCTCGGCTCCAGCGCCGCCACCACCTCGATGAACCGGTCCGGGTCCGGCTGGTCGACCTCGATGTCGAACGTGTCGATCCCGGCGAATTTCTTGAACAGGACGGCCTTGCCCTCCATCACCGGCTTGGAGGCGAGCGCGCCGATATTGCCGAGGCCGAGCACCGCCGTGCCGTTGGTGATCACCGCGACGAGATTGCCGCGCGTCGTGTAGTCATAGGCGGTATCGGGATCGTCCTTGATGGCGAGGCAGGCCGCCGCCACGCCGGGAGAATAGGCCAGCGCCAGGTCGCGCGAGGTTTCCATGCGCTTGGTCGGCGTGATCGCGAGTTTGCCCGGCCGCGGATGGCGGTGGTAATCGAGTGCGGCCTTGCGAAGCGTTTCATCCATATCCGGTGCCCCCCTGAGTGGAGCAAGAATGCGCGATCAGGGCGGCCCGGACAACCGGGCTTTCACATGGCAGGATAGCGATGACGAATTTGTCAGCAGGCGAAATGACCTCGCCCGGTGCGAGCCTGGCGTCCCGGCTCGGAAATCTGGTGCGGTCGAGAAGACTCGAACTTCCACAGGGTTTCCCCCACAAGCACCTCAAGCTTGCGCGTCTACCATTCCGCCACGACCGCCTCGTAGCGGGAGCGCTATAGCCGATGGATCGCGCGGTATCAACAACCACGAATGCGGTCGAATGGGCAAAAGCGCCCGGATTGACCGATTATCCCTCTGCGCTGGCGGAAATGCAGGCCCGCGCGGCGGCGATCCGGGCGGGAGAGGAGGCGGAGCGGGTCTGGCTGGTCGAGCATCCGCCGCTTTACACGGCGGGAACCTCGGCGCGGGACGCCGATCTGCTGCACCCCGGCGATGCGCAGGTTTTCCGCAGCGGGCGCGGGGGGCAATGGACCTATCATGGCCCCGGGCAGCGCGTGGCCTATGTCATGCTCGACCTCTCCCGGCCGCACGGCCGCGTTCCGGCGCGGGATGTGCGCGGGTTCGTCGCCGGGCTCGAAGCCTGGCTGATCGACACGCTGGCCGGGTTCGGCGTGCGCGGCGAATTGCGCGAGGGGCGCGTCGGCATCTGGGTGGCCAACCCGTCGGGCGGCGAATCGAAGATCGCGGCGATCGGCGTGCGGGTGTCGCGCTGGGTCAGCTATCATGGGATCGCGCTGAATGTCGCGCCAGACCTGGGGCGATTCGGCGGCATCGTGCCCTGCGGCATCAGCGAGCATGGCGTGACGTCGCTGGCGGCACTCGGCGTCACCGCGACGCTGGATGCGGTCGATGCGGCGCTGGCCCGGTCATTCGAGCGGGTCTTCGACGCGGCGCCGCAGCCGGTTTGAGGTTTCAGCCGGCGATGGTCAGCACCGGACTACGACGGAAGGCCGAGGCCAGGCGGCGGGCCATCCCGATCAGCCGCCAGGGCGCGAGCGCCATGAGCACCAGCAGGAACACCGCGCCCGCCACGCTCGCGCCCAGCACGAGTTGCGACAGCAGCCCGATGCCGGGCGCCACCGCATGCAGGAACGCGGCGGTCGCGAGGCGGGCGGCGACGAGGGCGGTAATCGGCGCGCCCATCAGCCGCAGCAGCGGCCAGCCCGACTGGCCGATCCCGATCGACAGCGCCGGCAGCAGCAGCAGCGCGACGACCAGGCCGCGGGCAGACAGCGCCCAGGCGAGCGGCACGAGCCCGTAGGGTGCGGCGAACCAGGCGGCGAGTCCGATGGTGCCGGCATTCAACGCCGCAAAGATCGACACCAGCCCCGGCCGGCGCAGGGCGGTGAGCATCGGCTTGACGAAGGCGTAGATCGTCGAGGCCGGCACGATCAGGCTGAGCGCCGCGAACACCGGCGCCGCGCTGGCCCAGCGCGCGCCGAACATCAGCACCACAAGGGGGTGTGCGACGGCACCGCTGACGGCGGCGGCGGCCAGCGAGAGGATCGCCAGCGTATCCATCAGCGCCGAGGCAACGGCATACCGCCGTTCCTGGTCGTCGCGCACGGCCACGAACACGGGGAGAAAAACCTTGCTCGCCGGCAGGATCGCCAGTTCCTGCAGCACTTCGGCGAGGCGCTGGGCAATGCGGAACTGCCCCACGGCAAACACCGGCACGCGCATGCCGACCAGCACGACATAGCCGGTATGGGCGAGATAATCGACGAACGCTGCCCCCATCATCGGCAGGTTGAAGCGCAGCGCCGCGGCGAGAGCGTCCCATCGCGGCGGCCGAGGCGGATGCCAACGGGCGGCGATCGATGCCGCGACCGAATAGAAGCCGATCCCGACCATCCTCTGCACGACAAGGGCCGCCAGCCCGTAGCCATGGAAGACGAGTTCCAGCGCCACCGCGCCGCCCAGCATCGTGCTGCCCAGCGACATCAGGCTGAGCGCGCGAAACCGGAACGCCTGGGCGAGCCTTGCCGCCGGCACGATAAGGAACGCGCCAAGAAGGATGTTGAGCGACAACGCCCGCATGACCCAGCCAAGCGCCGATGCCTGATAATACCGGGCAATCGGTCCGGCAATGGCGAAAAGCAATCCGGTGACAACGAGCGCAAGGAGCATCTGCGCCCAGAACGCCCCCGCCTCCACGGTCCGGTCTCCGGGGGCGGCCACAACCTGCTCACCCGCACCGCCTGCCGTGACCATGCGCGCAAGTTCGGAAATCGCGGACGCCAACGCGACGATTCCGACATCCTGCACCGAGACGTGGCGGAGCAGCACGACAAGGATGGCGAATCCGAAACTCCGCTCGCCAAGGACGGTGAGCAGGTTCCACGCCGTGCTCCTTGCCGCGCCGCGCTGAAGACTCATACCCGCCACCGGCGAGGCAACATGCCTCGGCACACAGATGCGCGACTTTCACGATCGCAGGGCGAGATACAAGTCATGATTGTCAAGCTACATCTTGGTGCGAATTTTGCCCACCCGGTGCGACAACCAGAGGCAGCGCCCTTTACGAATGCGGTGCGCCTCACTAGAAACATTTTTGCATACGCCGTGACCCTCGGCGGAGGGGTGGCCGAGTGGCCGAAGGCGGCGGTTTGCTAAACCGTTAGACGATGTAGAGTCGTCTCGTGGGTTCGAATCCCATCCCCTCCGCCACCCATTTCTAAAATCCATAGATTTCATCAGCAATATTCCAAAACCATGATATATCTTGGATACACCTATCCGGATACATTCGAGGCGCGCATCTCCTAGGACGTCTATGGACGTCGCGCATCAATCGCGATAGCGAGTTTGAAACTCCCAAGGATTGGAGCGGATGTATCGAAAGGCGTTCTAAAAACCGCAAAATATATCTATAAGATATAAAATAAGACAGTAATAGTGTCCTATTTTAATTTGTGTTTAACCTAGAGAGGCGGTTTTCGCGGTTTCGGGCGATTGGCACCCCTTGCGGTTTCTGCGGTTCCTGCGGTTTTGAGGCTACGCTTGGAAAAATTGCAGGTATTTAGTCGAGTTGGTGGCCTCGAAAAACCGCAACCCGGTTGCGGTTCCTTGCGGTTTTCTGCGGTTTTTCGGGTGAGGCACCGTTGATTTATGCCTAATTAGGTCGGTCCACCCCATATCGACCGCCTATCTATGCCTAGTATGATATTTATTTGTCCCCTATGGGATCGATCTGGGGATGGTTGCTGGCATCGTCGTCATGGAAGGCGGCGCCCGCCCTGCGGCGTTGCCCAGCCCGTTGCCAGGCGGTGCCGGAAGCCATTGCCGCCGCGCCGGCTGGGATGCCTCTACAGGCTCACGTATCGCCGCAGAGCGGCCCGCCGCGCGAGCGCAAGATAACCGGGCCGGTGCTGACCGCACGCTGCGCTCTGACTGGCCGGTGCGGGCGGCGGTGTCGGCGGTGAAGCGGGACGCCCGATCTTCCGGGTCGCCAAGTTGGCGAGCCGAGCCTTTGTGAAGTGTATTTTCGTATTTCGTTTCAGGATGCAGCGCCTCGTAAGCCTCCTTGCGGCGCTGCGTGAACAGCGCCCTCGGGTCACCAGCCGGCAGCGGTTGCCATTCGATCAAGTTCATTGAGCTTGGCGGTTGTCAGCAGTTCAGAGCACTGGGCGACTGCTGATGCCTCCGCTTTCACGCGTGCCTCAGCTTGGATTTTAGTAAATTCGTACAGTTCTTTGCCTTGACGCTCACTATTGTTCGGCCAGGTTGTCCTCGCGGCATCCGCTGCATCGTATGCGATCCGATCCTCAACTGCAGCCAACCACCTTGCCGACCGAAGACCGCAACGCACCGCCAGAACAGCCCACCATTCTAGGCGGACCAATGGGCTGATATCGACAATGAAACTCGATTTTCGGCGGCTCGATTGCTCGGTTGTGACCGGAATTACGGGTATTTGGGGAGGCATGACCAAAGCGCCCGACGTCAGGAGCGTGAGCTTTCCAGCCGCATATAAAATGCGAAGTGGCATTGATGGTCTCCCTCCTTGTTGCACAAGTTGGGACCGAACGAAATTTTAGTCGAAGATGAATTGCTGCGCTGATTGTTGTCGCACCGCATTGTATCGGTTGCAATAATTTT
>NZ_AFPR01000459.1:0-598 GCF_000219295.1 Acidiphilium sp. PM | reverse complement strand
GAATGTCGCGCCGGCCGCCCATGGGTAGGGGGATGGAGGAGCGTTTTGCCTCCACCGCGGACGCGTCGGCTCGCACCACCGGCTTCGTCTCCCAGCTCGGCCGGGTTTTGCTCGGCCTGCTTCGGGGCACGTTGCGTTTTCTACTGGTGTCTGTGCTCGACGTGCTGATTCTCGCGGGGCGGTTCGTGCTCTGGTTCCGCCGCATCCTGTTCTGGCTGGGCTTCTTCTCGGCTCTATCCTGCATTTTGAATTATGAGGTTCATAAGCCGCTGCTCGCGACCTTCGCGCTCGGCGCTGGCATCCTCATGATGGCGCTCTCACGCACCAACCTGCTCCTCAATGACCGGCTGCGCTTCTGGCAACTGCAATTCCACGCCTGGGCGCAAGGCTGGGCGGTGCGGCGCTATGAGTTCACTGTGTTGCCACCTCGGCGTTAATGGAGTTGGCCATATCAATGTCTAGCAGATTTTTCATGTTTACATGTAAACATGCCGTCGTGTTGATAGTGCCACCGGCCGGTGATTCGGACACATCAAAAAGCAGCCGCGAGAGCGGGGTCCCACCTGCCGGAATCGGTGTTGAATCCCGAATTGGGTGA
>NZ_AFPR01000460.1:0-11747 GCF_000219295.1 Acidiphilium sp. PM | reverse complement strand
TGCTGACGCGCGGCGCGCTGATCGCCGACGAGGCGTGAGCCGCGCTTAGAGCACTTTCCGATCCTTTTGGATCGGATGTAGTGCTCTATCATGCTGATAAATCGAGCATCTTTATCCGATCAGATGACTCCATCTGATCGGATGATGCTCTAGCCCCGGTAGATCCGCGCGGCGTTGCCGCCGAACACCGCATCCACCGCATCAGGCGCCATCATCCCGGTGAGGGCTTCCGCCGCGCCGCGCCAGGCATCGTAGGAGGCGGCGAGGGTGAGCACCGGCCAGTCGCTGCCCCAGAGAATCCGGTCCGCGCCGAAGGCGTCGAACACGGTGCGGGCATAGGGGGCGAGCGCGTCGAAACCGGCACCAGGCGCCGCTTCGGTGATGAGGCCGGAGAGCTTGCAGGCGATCGCCGAGTCGGCGGCGAGGTGGTGCAGCGCCTCCGCCCAGGCGGCGTGGCCGCGCTCGGCGATCGCCGGCTTGGCGGCGTGGTCGAGCACCATGGCGAGGCCGGGATGCCGGCGCGCGAGTTCGACGCAGCGCGGCAGGTGCGCGGGGCGGACCAGCAGGTCGAGCACCAGGCCGGCGCGTTCCATCGCCGCGAGGGCGGGTTCGATCTCCGGGCGCAGGATCCAGTCGGGATCGGCGATGTCCTGCAGCATCGGGCGCAGGCCGGCGAGGCGTGGTTCGCCCGCGAGGGCGGCGATGCGGGCTGGCGCATCGTCCGCTGCGAGATCGGTCCAGCCGACGACTGCGCGGACGAAGCCGCCGGCGTGGGCGGCGATGTCGAGCAGGAAGCGCGTCTCCGCCTCAGTGGGCGCAGCCTGGACGAGGATGACGGCGTCGATCCCTGTCGCGGTGCGGCGGGCCTCGTCGAGCGTGATCTCGCGGCAGATCGGCAGGTCCGGCGTCAGCCAGCCATAGTCGCCGCGGGCGGGCGACCAGAGATGGAGGTGGGAGTCGATGCGCATCAGGCGGTCAGCGCGCGGTCGAGATGGACATAGCCGCCATCGACGACGTGATGCTGGCCGGTGACGTGCGAGGCGGCGGCGGAGAGCAGGAAGACGACGCTCGCCGCGATTTCCGCCGGCGTGGTCATGCGCGCGCCGAGCGGGATGGTGCGGGTGATGGCGGCGCGGCGGGCCTCGGGGTCGGGCTGGGCGGACAGCCACTGGTCGTACATCGGCGTGGCCACCTCGGCGGGGAGGACGGCGTTGACCCGTATGCCATCGGCGGCGAGTTCGGCGGCCCATTCGCGGGTGAGGCCGAGCAGGCCGCCCTTGGCCGCGGCATAGCCGCTGGTGCCGCCCTGGCCGGTGAGGGCGACCTTGGAGGCGATGTTCACCACCGCGCCGCGCGACTGGCGCAGATGCGGCAGGCAGAGATGCATCAGGGTGAAGCACTGCACGAGATTGCGTTCGAGCGAGGCGCGGAAGGCTTCGAGTGCTGCATCGAGCGTGCCGCCAAGCCCGGCGCGATCGTTCACGCCGGCATTGTTCACCAGCCCGTCGATCCGGCCGTGGCGCGCGGCGATGGCGGCGATGGCCCCGGCGCAGGCGGCGGCATCGGTCAGGTCGAGGCGGTGATGCTCGCCGGGTGCTGCGGTGCGGTCGAGCACCACCGGCACGGCACCGGCGCCGGCCAGCGTGTCCACCACCGCGGCGCCGATTCCCGAGGCACCGCCTGTGACGATGACGATCTTTCCCTTGAGCCCAAGCTCCATTGCTGCTCCCTTCCCTGCGGGTCGTGCCAGATATCGTTGTTGTATAGAAACGAAATCGGCATCGCCGGCGCGGACGCTATCAACCGGCCGCGGGCCGCGCAAGCCGGCGCGCGATGCCGCGATGGTGAGGCGCCGGCGGCGGCGGCCCGCTTGTCAGCATTGCTGCATATCGATATTCTGCACCCCAATGGCCGATGGCGGACGCCTTCGGCGAAGGGGAGGAACAACGATGCGAGCGAACGACCCCGGAACGGGCGCGCCGGTCGGAACGGAGATCTCGGCATGAGCGTGCCCGCCCTTGAGGTGCGCGGCGTCGACAAGCGGTTCGGCGCGGTCGAGGTGCTGCGCGACGTGTCGCTCGAAGTGGCCCCAGGCGAGGTGCTTGGCGTGGTCGGCGACAACGGGGCCGGCAAGTCCACCCTGATGAAGGTGATTTCCGGCGTGCACCGGGCCGATTCCGGCTCGATCCGGCTCGGCGGCGAGGAGATGTCGTTCCGCTCGCCGCGCGATGCGCGCAATGCGGGGATCGAGACGATCTACCAGGACCTCGCGCTTGCCGATCATCTCGATGTGGGCGCCAACATCTTTCTCGGCCGCGAGCCGATGCGGCGCTTCATGGGCCTGGTGCCGATGCTCGACGAGCGGAAGATCCATGGCGAGATCGCCGCCCTGCTGGCGCGGATCGAAAGCCACATTCCCGATCCGATGACGCGGGTGCTCGACCTTTCCGGCGGGCAGCGCCAGGCGGTGGCGATCGCGCGCGCGCTCTACTGGCGGGCGAAGGTGGTCATCATGGACGAGCCGACGGCGGCCCTCGCCGTGATGGAAACCGAGAACGTGCTGAAGATGGCGCGGCAGCTCGCCGGCGAGGGGATCGGCGTGCTGTTCATCGGCCACAACCTCGTCGAGATCCTCAAGGTCTGCGACCGGGTGATGGTGATGTATCGCGGGCGCAAGGTGTTCGACGCGCGCTCGGCCGAGACGTCGCAGACCGAACTGATCCGCTACATGACCGGCTATGCGGATGCCGAAACCAACGAAGCCGAAAGGGAACATCCATGAAACTACGCAAGACATTGCTCGGTGCCGCGGCGGTCGCGCTGCTCGGCGGCATGGCGGCGGCGCCGGCCATGGCGGCCGCGCCCACCGTTCATTCGCTGCCGGTGCCGGCCAAGCCGGCGAAGCATTATCATTTCACGCTCATCACGAAATCCAACGCCTCGCCCTACTGGCTCGCGGTGCGCGAGGGGGCGGACGCGGCGGCGAAGAAGTTCGGCGTTTCGGTCGCCTTCGAGGCGCCGGCCAGCGGCACCGACCTCGCCGGGCAGATCGGCATGGTCAATAACGCGGTGACAGGCGGCACTGACGGCATCATCCTCGCCGCGCAGAATCCGCAGGCGCTGCTCAAGCCGGTGAAGTCGGCACTCGCGCATCACATTCCGGTGGTGACGGTCGATTCCGGCCTGTCGCCCAACATTTCGGACTGCTTCCTCGCCACCTCGAATGTCGGGGCCGCGGCGGCGCTCGCGAAATATACGGCCGACCACCTGATGGGCGGCAAGGGACAGTATGCGATCGTCGACTTCAACCACACCGCCTCGACCGGAATCGCCCGGCCGAAAGGCTTCATGCTCGGGATGAAGTCCTATCCGCACATCAAGAAGATGGGGCCGATCCAGTATTCCAACAACGACGTCAGCGCCGGGCTGCGGATCGCGACCACGATGCTTACGCAATACCCGCATCTCAAGGTGATCTTCGGCGCGAACGACCGCGCGGCGCTCGGCCCGGCCGAGGCGGTGCAGCGCGCGCACGCCAAGGTGAAGGTCGTCGGGTTCGATGCCGATCTTGGCGAGATCGCGCTGGTCAAGGCGGGGATCATCCAGGCCTCGATCCTGCAATCGCCCTACGACATGGGCTATTACGCGGTGGTCGCGCTGCTCGACAAGCTCGACGGCAAGACGCTGCCGAAGCGGATCAACACGCCGTATTTCCTGCTGACGCCGAAGAATCTCGGCTCCAGCCAGGCGACGGCGGCGATCCGCCAGTACGCGCCCAAGTATAACCCCGCGGGCTGAGGGAGACTGGCGGACGATGGACCAGCAGGCACGAACAGCCGCGCTCGACGTCGAGACCATTCCGCGCGGGCGCATGCTGTGGCGCTTCGTCCGCCAGATCGCCTTCGCGCTGATCAGCATCGTGGTGCTGGTCGTCGCGTTCGGCGTGCTGAACCCCCGCTTCCTGAGCGGGGGAAACTGGTTCCACATCGCCCAGCAGGTCGCGGTGATCGCGATCCTGGCGACGGGGCAGACCTTCATCATCGCGACCGCCGGGATCGACATCTCGCAGGGCTCGGTGGTCGCGCTGTCGTCGATGATCTGCGCGATCGCGATCGTCGATGCGCACATGTCGTCCGGGGTGGCGATCGTGCTGACGCTGGCGCTGGGGGCGGTGATCGGCGCGATCATCGGACTGTCGGTGGTCGTGCTCGGCGTGCCGCCCTTCATCGCGACGCTGGGCATGCTCGCGGTCGCACTCGGCGCGGCGCTGCTGACCACCAACGGCACGCCGGTGTTCGGCCTGCCGAACGGGTTCCAGGAGATTTCGCAAGGCACCGTGCTGGGCTTTCCCAACATGGCGTGGATCGCGGTGCTGCTCGCGCTGTTCTCGGCCTATCTGCTGAACAAGACGCGGTTCGGCCGCTACACGCTGGCGATCGGCAGCAATGCCGAGGCGGCGCGCCGGGTGGGCATCAACGTGCCGCGGCATCTGCTGCTGGTCTATGTGTTCGGCGGGATCGTCTCGTCGCTCGCCGGCGTGATCTATCTTGCCTACACGGCGGCGGCGCAGCCGACCTCGGGGGCGAATTACGAACTCTATGCGATCGCCGCGGTGGTGATCGGCGGCGGGTCGCTGTTCGGCGGGGTGGGGACGATCCTCGGCAGCATCCTCGGCGCGCTGCTGATGACGATCCTGAAGAACGGCACGCAGCTGGCGGGGATTTCACCCTATGTCGAGCAGGTGATTCTCGGGATCGTGGTGGTCGGCGCCGTCTATGTCGACAATCTGCGGCGGCGGCTGCGCTGAGCTGAAAGCCGCCGGCCGGATGCGGGCATCCGGCCGGTCGGGCAGGCGGTCAGGCGAGGTCGAAGCGGTCGAGCTCCATGACCTTGGTCCAGGCGGCGACGAAGTCCTTCACGAAGGCGGCCTCGCCGTCCTGCGTGCCGTAGACCTCGGCGAGCGCGCGGAGCTGGGAGTTCGAGCCGAACACGAGATCCACCCGCGTTGCCGTCCACTTCACCGCCCCGCTCTTGCGGTCGCGCAGCTCGTAGACGCCGGGCTCGGCGGCGGGGTGCCAGCTCATGTTCATATCGAGCAGGTTGACGAAGAAGTCGTTCGTCAGCGCGCCGGGGCGGGTGGTGAAGACGCCGTGCTTCGCCCCGCCGACATTGGCGCCGAGGGCGCGCATGCCGCCGATCAGCGCGGTCATTTCCGGGGCCGTCAGCGTCATCAGCTGGGCGCGGTCGATCAGCTGTTCCTCCGGCGCGCGCGGATCGCCCTTGCCGAGATAGTTGCGGAAGCCGTCGGCCTTCGGCTCCAGCACCGCGAAGGAGGCCACGTCGGTCTGCGCCTCGGTCGCGTCGGTGCGGCCGGGGGTGAAGGGCACGGTGACGTCATGGCCGGCCGCCTTCGCCGCCGCCTCGATCGCCGCACAGCCGCCGAGCACGATCAGGTCGGCCAGCGAGACCTTCTTGCCGCCGGTCGCCGCCGCGTTGAACTCGGCCTGCACCTTTTCGAGCGCGGCGAGCACCTTGGCGAGTTCGGCCGGCTCGTTCGCCGCCCAGTCCTTCTGCGGGGCGAGGCGGATGCGCGCGCCGTTGGCGCCGCCGCGCTTGTCCGAGCCGCGGAAGGTCGCCGCCGAGGCCCAGGCGGTGAGCGCGAGGCGGGTGGGCGCGATGCCGGTGGCGAGAAGCTTCGCCTTCAGCGCCGCGATATCGGCCGCGTCGATCAGCTTGTGGTCCACCGCGGGAACCGGGTCCTGCCAGATCAGGTGCTCGGCCGGAACCAGCTTGCCGAGATAGCGCGAGACCGGCCCCATGTCGCGATGGGTGAGCTTGAACCAGGCGCGGGCGAAGGCATCGGCGAACTCGTCCGGATTCTGGTGGAAGCGGCGCGAGATCTTCTCGTAGGCCGGGTCCATGCGCATCGACAGGTCGGTGGTGAGCATGGTCGGGCGGTGCTTCTTCGCGGCGTCGAACGCATCGGGGATGACGTCACCCGCGTCCTTCGCGACCCACTGCCAGGCGCCGGCGGGGCTCTTGGTCAGCTCCCATTCGTAGTTGAACAGGTTGTCGAAATAGAAGTTGCTCCACTGCGTGGGCGTCTGCGTCCAGGTGACTTCCGGGCCGCCGGTGATGGCATCGCTGCCCTTGCCGGTGCCGTAGCTGCTGATCCAGCCAAGTCCCTGCTGCTCGATCGGCGCGGCTTCCGGCTCGGGGCCGACCAGGGCGGCGTCGCCGGCGCCATGGGTCTTGCCGAAGGTGTGGCCGCCGGCGATCAGGGCGACGGTTTCCTCGTCGTTCATCGCCATGCGGGCGAAGGTCTCGCGGATGTCGCGCGCCGCGGCCACCGGATCGGGCTTGCCGTTGGGGCCTTCGGGGTTGACGTAGATGAGGCCCATCTGCACGGCGGCGAGCGGGTTTTCGAGGTCGCGGTCGCCGCTGTAGCGCTTGTCGTCGAGCCAGGTCGTCTCCGGGCCCCAGTAGATGCCCTGGTCGGGCTCCCAGGTGTCGACGCGGCCGGCGCCGAAGCCGAAGGTCTTGAAGCCCATCGATTCGAGGGCGACGTTGCCCGCGAGGACCATGAGATCGGCCCAGGAGATCTTGCGGCCGTATTTCTGCTTGACCGGCCAGAGCAGGCGGCGGGCCTTGTCGAGATTGGCGTTGTCGGGCCAGCTGTTCAGCGGAGCGAAGCGCTGCTGGCCGGCGCCGGCGCCGCCGCGGCCGTCACCGATGCGGTAGGTGCCCGCCGCGTGCCAGGCCATGCGGACGAAGAGCGGGCCATAATGGCCGAAATCGGCCGGCCACCAGTCCTGCGAATCGGTCATCAGCGCCTTCAGGTCGGCGATCACCGCATCGAGGTCGAGGGTCTTGAATTCCGCGGCGTAATCGAAATCCGGATCCATCGGGTTCGACAGCGCCGAGTGCTGGTGCAGCATGCCGAGATTGATCTGGTTGGGCCACCAGTCGGCATTGGACTGGATGCCGGCCGAGCTTGACCGGGTCGCGCCGCCGGTGACGGGGCATTTCGCTTCTGTCGACAAGTCTTCCTCCGTTGATTGCCTGGGATGCCTGTCCGCCCGGGGTAGCGACTCGATTCCGATCGGTCAAATCCATTTTATGGAATGGAACAATAGGTGAAACCTATTGCAATCAACGTGAAACAGTTCGTCTCGGAGTGCGGCGGGACGGCGCGGAATTGCCGCGGTGCAGCAACGAAAACGGCTTGCGGCGGTGCGGCGGCGCGGTATACCGGCTGTGCGTTGGTGTTTCCAGTGTGCGTCTGCCGCACAAACGGCGGCGCACCGCGACCGGCCGGAAGACCGGCGGCGAGGCGGGAGGGCGAATGGCGATGGAAACGAGGACGAGGGTCGGCATCATCGGCGCGGGGCCGGCGGGGCTGATGCTCGCGCATCTGCTGGCCCGGGCGGGGATCGACAGCGTCGTGCTGGAGCGGCAGTCCCGCCATCATGTCGAGCATCGGATCCGCGCCGGAATCCTTGAACACGACGTGGCCGAACTGCTCCGCGCGACCGGGCTCGGGGCGCGGATGGACACGATCGGCTTTCGCCATGACGGCACCAACCTGCTGTTCGACGGCGCGCTGCACCGGATCGACTTCGCGCGGCTGACCGGCCGCCATGTGATGCTCTACAGCCAGCACGAGGTGGTGCGCGACCTGATCGGGGCGCGGGTGGCGGCGGGGCTGCCGATCGTCTTCGAGGCGGAATGCGCGGCGATCGAGGGGATCGGGACGGCGCGGCCGGCGATCGTCTATCGGCATGACGGCGCCGAGCACCGCCTCGACTGCGATATCGTCGCCGCCTGCGACGGGTTTCATGGCGCCGGCCGCGCCGCGCTGCCGGCGGCGGCGGCGCGCGAATACGACCGGGTCTATCCGTTCGGCTGGCTCGGCATTCTCGCGGAAGCGCCGCCCTCGAAGGACGAGCTGATCTACGCCAATCATCCGAACGGGTTCGCGCTGCTGTCGATGCGGTCGGCCACGGTCAGCCGGCTCTACATCCAATGCGGCATGGAGGAGCGGCTGGAGGACTGGCCGGACCAGCGGATCTGGGACGAGCTGGCGCGCCGGCTCGATCATCCGGGGTTCAGCCTGAACACCGGGCCGGTGATCCAGAAGGGGATCACGGCGATGCGCTCCTATGTCGTCGAGCCGATGCAGGCGGGGCGGCTGTTCCTCGCCGGCGATGCCGCGCATATCGTGCCGCCGACCGGAGCAAAGGGTCTGAACGCCGCGATCGCCGATGCCGCGCTGCTGGCCGGCGCCATCGTCCGCTGGGCGCGGGGCGAGGCCGGCGCGCTCGCCGGCTATGGCGCGGCGGCGCTGGACCGGGTGTGGAAGGTCGAGCGGTTCTCCTGGTGGATGACCTCGATGATGCACCGGTTCGACACGCATACCGGGTTCGACCGGCGGATGCAGCACGCCGAGCTGGAGTATTATACGCAGTCGGAGGCGGGGCAGACCGCGCTGGCCGAGAATTATGTCGGCCTGCCCTTCGCCGTGCCGGAGGGGGTGCCATGAACGAGACCGAAGCCGACGGGATCGCGCCGTCGCGCAGCGCGCAGCCGCCGCTCTCGGCGCCGGATTATCGCAGCACGGCGCTGCGCGCGCCGCGCGAGATGCCGGTGGCGATTCCGCAGACGCTGACCGAGACGACCGGGCCGGTCTTCGAGCCATCGCGCTTCGCGCCGACCGACAATCTCGCCGTGAATGACGGGCACGAGGCGATGGGCGAGCGGATCATCGTCACCGGGCGGGTGCTGGACGAGGCCGGGCGGCCGGTGCCGCGCAGCATGGTCGAGATCTGGCAGGCGAATGCCGCGGGGCGCTACAACCACAAGGGCGATACGCATGACGCGCCGCTCGACCCGCATTTCCGCGGCGCCGGGCGCGTGTTCACCGATGACGAGGGGCGCTACCGCTTCGTTACGGTCAAGCCGGGCGCCTATCCCTGGGGGAACCACGCCAATGCGTGGCGGCCGAATCACATCCATTTCTCGCTGTTCGGCGCCGGGTTCGCCGCGCGCCTGATCACGCAGATGTATTTCCCCGGCGATCCGTTGCTCGAACTCGACCCGATCTTCCACGCGGTACCGGACGCGGCGGCGCGGGCGCGGCTGGTGGCGGCGTTCGATATCGGCGTCACCGAGCCGGGGCGGGCGCTCGGCTATCGGTTCGACATCGTGCTGCGCGGCCGCGCCGCCACGCCGATGGAGGGGTGAGGGATGGAGATGTCGGCGCAGCAGACGATCGGGCCGTTCTGGCACCTGATCGACCAGCCGGACTGGTGGGATCTGACGCGGTTCGGCGCCGCCGGCGCGCGGATCGTGATCGAGGGAAGGATCACCGATGGCGCGGGGGCGGCGGTGGCCGACGCGGCGGTGGAGCTGTTCCAGGCCTCGCCCGCGCGGGATGCGGTGTTTCCCGGCTATGGCCGGGTGGCGGCGGATTCGGAGGGCCGGTTCCGCTTCGCCACCGTGATGCCGGGCCCGCTGCCCGGGCCGCGCGGGGCGAACGCGCAGCAGGCGCCGCATTGCGGCCTGGCGCTGCATGCGCGCGGCCTGCTGCGGCCGCTTTTCACGCGGATCTATTTCGCCGGGGATGCGCTGAACGCGACCGACCCGGTGCTGAGCCTGGTGCCGGCGGCGCGGCGCGACACGCTGGTGGCGGACGAGACCTCGCCCGGCGTCTGGCGGCGCGACATCGTGCTGCAGGGCGAGGGCGAGACGGTATTTCTGGACTTTTGAACAAGGGAAGCAGCGCATCCATGACCGAGGCCTTTATTTGCGAGTATGTGCGGACGCCGTTTGGGCGTTATGGCGGGACGCTTTCAGCGGTTCGCGCGGACGATCTGGCGGCGGTGGCGATCCGCGGGGTGATGGCGCGGGCGGCGGGGCTCGATCCGGCGGCGGTGGACGAGGTGCTGTTCGGCTGTGCGAACCAGGCGGGCGAGGATAACCGGAACGTGGCGCGGATGGCGCTGCTGCTGGCGGGGCTGCCGGAGAGCGTGCCGGGGGCGACGGTCAACCGGCTGTGCGGCTCCGGGCTGGATGCGGTGGGGAGTGCGGCGCGGGCGATCCGGCTGGGCGAGGCGGGGGTGGCGATCGCCGGCGGGGTGGAGAGCATGACCCGCGCGCCCTTCGTGATGCCGAAGGCTGGGGCGGCGTTCGACCGGTCGAACGCGGTGTATGACACGACGATCGGCTGGCGCTTCGTCAACCCGCTGATGAAGGCGCAATACGGGGTCGACGCGATGCCGGAGACGGCGGAGAACGTCGCCGCCGATTTCAACATCTCGCGGGCGGACCAGGACGGGTTCGCGCTGGCGAGCCAGCGCAAGTGCCAGGCGGCGGCCGAGGCCGGCTTCTTCGCCGGCGAGATCACCCCGGTGACCATTCGCGGCCGCAAGGGTGACACGGTGGTCGACACCGACGAGCATCCGCGGCCGGAGACGACGCTGGAGGGGCTGGCCAGGCTGAGCACGCCGTTCCGCGAGCCCGGCACGGTGACGGCGGGCAATGCGTCGGGGGTGAATGACGGGGCGGCGGCGCTGATCCTCGCCTCGGCGGCGGCGGCGCAGGCGCATGGGCTGACGCCGCGCGGGCGCGTGGTCGGCATGGCGACGGCGGGTGTGCCGCCGCGGATCATGGGCATGGGGCCGGCGCCGGCGGTGAGGAAGCTGCTGGCGCGGACCGGGGTTTCGCTGGACGCGGTGGACGTGATCGAGCTGAACGAGGCCTTCGCGGCGCAGGCGCTGGCGGTGACGCGGGATCTCGGGCTTGCGGATGACGACCCGCGGGTCAACCCGCATGGCGGGGCGATCGCGCTGGGGCATCCGCTGGGCGCGTCGGGGGCGCGGCTGGCGGGCACGGCACTGCGGGCGCTGGAGGCGCGGGGCGGCAGGCTGGCGATCGCGACGATGTGCATCGGTGTCGGCCAGGGCATCGCAGTGCTGATCGAGCGGGTGTGAGGCGATGATCGACAAGTTCGTGGCCTCGGTCGAGGCGGCGCTGGAGGGGATCGGCGATGGCGCCGCGATCATGGTGGGCGGGTTCGGCGCGGTGGGGCAGCCGAACGCGCTGGTCGACGCGCTGGCGGCGCGCAACCTGCGGGGGTTGACGCTGATCGCCAACAACGCGGGCGGTGATTTCGGCGGGATGCCGAAGCTGATCGAGCGCGGGGCGATTGCCAGGGTGATCTGCTCCTATCCGCGGGCGAGCCGGCGGACGGCGTTCGACGAACTGTACGAGGCGGGGAAGATCGAGCTGGAACTGGTGCCGCAGGGCACGCTGGCGGAGCGGATCCGCGCCGCGAATGCCGGGATTCCGGCCTTCTTCACGCCGACTTCGGCGGGGACGGAGCTTGCGGCGGGGAAGGAGACGCGGCGGATCAACGGGCGGGACTGCGTTCTGGAATACGCGATCGAGGCGGATTTCGCGCTGATCGAGGCCTGGGCGGCGGACCGGTGGGGGAACCTGACGTTCCGGCGGGCGGGGCGCAACTTCAACCAGATCATGGCGGGGGCGGCGAAGGTGACGGTGGCGAGCGTGCACCGGCGGGTCGAGCTCGGCGCGCTGGATCCGGACCGGATCGTGACGCCCGGCGTGTTCGTCGACCGGGTGGTGCTGGTGCCGGAGCCGATGGAAGGGGAGGCTACGTGATGGAGGGGACGGTGATGCGGCGGGGCTGGTCGCGCGCGGAGATGGCCGCGCGGGTGGCGGCGGAC
>NZ_AFPR01000461.1:0-17502 GCF_000219295.1 Acidiphilium sp. PM | reverse complement strand
CGGTGCTGCGGCTGCGCGGGCGCGGCGTGCCGGCGCATGGCGCCGCCGCCGCGGGCGATCTCTATGCCACGCTGCGCGTTGTGATTGGCAAGTCTGACCCGGCGCTGGAAACCTTCCTGCGCGGCTGGACGCCGGAGGAGACGCCCGATCCGCGCGCCGGGATGACGGAGACGGAGGTGCCGCCATGAGCGACGGGGTGACGATCGATGTCGTGATCGCCGAGGTGGCGGGGCTGGCCCGGGCGGATCTCGAACGCTGGGTGGCGCTGGAATGGGTGCGGCCGGAGCGGGCGGAGGGACTCTGGCTGTTCCATGGCATCGACATCGCGCGGGTGCGGCTGATCCACGAGCTCGCCGCCGATCTGCGGGTGGACGAGGAGGCGATGCCGGTGGTGCTCTCGCTGCTCGACCAGCTTTACGACGCCCGCCGGCGGATGCGCGCGCTGGCCGAGGCGATCGCCGCGGCTCCGGAGGAACCGCGGCGCGTGGTGCTCGAACACATCGCCGCCGCTCAGGAGCCGCCGAACCAGTTATAGCCCTGCCGCACCCAGTAGCCGCTGGGGAAGGTGTTGGTGACGCCGAGTGCGACGATCGATTTCGGGTTCTTGTAGCCGAGTTTTGTCGGAATCCGCAGCCGCACCGGGGCGCCGAACGGGGCGGTGAGCGGCGCGCCGAGAAAGTCGAGCGCGAGGATCGTCTGCGGGTGCAGGGCGGAGGCCATGTCGATGCTCTCGTAATACCCGTCGGCGCAGTGGAACGAGACATAGCGCGCCTTCAGGTCGGCATTGACCCGCCGCAGGAAATGGCCGAGCGGCACGCCGCCCCACTGGCCGACCACCCGCCAGCCCTCGACGCAGACGAGGCGGGTGATCTGGCTTTCCTGCGGCAGGGCGCGCAGCTCCGCGAGGCGCCAGGGCCGCTTGTCGCCGATGCGGCCGGTGAGGCCGAGGCGCCAGGTGGTGAGATCGACGCGGGGCGCCTGGTCGATGCCGTAGAAGGCGTTGAAGCGCGGCGGCCGGGTGATGGCGGAGGCCGGGAAGGTCGGCGCCAGCGTGTGCGGATCGAACAGAGCGGCCTGCACCTCGTCGTTCCAGCGGGACATCGCGGTGAGCGCGCGGTCGGCGAGGTCGGGGTGTTTGAGGTTGTCGTAGTCGCAGCCGGTGAGGCTGGCGGCGGCGCCGAAGGCGAGGCTGCGGCCGAGCAGGGCGCGGCGGTTGAGGCGCGTGTTCATGGATCTTACTCCGCGGCTTCGGTCATCTTGGGGAGGGGATCGGGCAGGCGGCCGCCGGTGATCATCGCGGGCAGGACGCGCGGCACCAGGGCGACCAGCAGGACGTGGACGATCAGGAAGGCGGAGATCCCGGCCATCGCGATGAAGTGGACGATGCGGGAATCGAAGAATCCGCCGAACAGATCGGAGAGATACCAGAGCTGCACCGGCTTCCAGACCGCCAGCCCCGACAGCACGGCGAGAATGCCGAGGGCGATGACGCCGAGATAGAGCAGCCGCTGCACCGCGTTGTAGACGCCGACCTCGTGCGGCAGGCGCAGGCGCAGCGCGGCCCAGATGTCGCGCAGCACGGCGCGGGGCGTCACCGGCAGGAGCTTGCGGCGGAAATGGCCGCTCGCCGTGCCCCAGGCGAGATAGGCGAGCCCGTTGAGCATCAGCAGCCAGATCGCGGCGAGATGCCAGGCGATCGCCCCGCCCAGCCATTGCCCGATCGTCGCCCATTGCGGGAAGGTGAAGGGCAGGAAGGGAGAGGCATCGTAGATCTCCCAGCCGCTGCCGATCAGCGTGATGATGGCGACCGCGTTCAGCCAGTGCATGACGCGTAGCGGCAGGGGGTGGATGGGGCGGTGTCGGCGCATTGTCGGTTTCCTCGCCTGTTGTTGCGATGACGCCGTGATGCGCCCGCCGCCGTGCCCGGGTCGAGGTATCGAAACGATGACCAAACGGCATTGGATCGGCCGCGCCGGGCCGGTCATGTTTGCGGGGCGGACGACGATGACCGGTCCGCGAGAAACCAGACCGGGGCGCCGCCCCCCAGACAGAGGAGACCACCATGATCCGCATTCTCGCCACGACCGCCCTTGCCCTCGGCCTCGTCGCCGGCGTCGCCCAGGCGCAGACCACCAGCGCGATGGGGCATGACACGATGAGCCACCAGAGCGCGATGGGCCACACCACCGCCATGGGCCACAATGCGATGGGCCACGGCACCGCCATGGGTCACAACGCGATGGGTCACGACAAGATGGGGCACGACAAGATGGGTCACAGCGCAATGGGTCACTCCGCCTCGTAGGACGCGCCCGATCCTGTCGGATCGGACGATGCCCCGACGCATCGCAGCCGCCGCCCGGTCGTCCCGGCTCTGGCCGGGAATTGATCGGGATGGCGGCTTTGCTACACTCTGCAGGTGACGGAGACCGAACCGGCCATGGGCCTAGATGAACAACTCCAGGCAGAACGCGACCGCCGCACCGCCGACGAGGCGGTGCGCCTCGCTTACGAGGAAGTCTTCACCACACTCAGCACCAACGGCTTCCTGCCCAGCGTTCTGCCGGAGGAGGCAACGTTTCCGGATTTCGTGCTGCCGGATACCGAGGGGCGGCTCGTCTCGCTCGCCAGCCGCCTCGCGCGGGGGCCGGTCCTCGTGCAGTTCTTTCGCGGCGAATGGTGCCCGTTTTGCCGGCTGATGCTCGATGCGCTGGTGGGCGCCCTGCCGGAGATCGAGGCCGCGGGGGCATCGCTCATGGCCCTCACCCCCGATATCGGTCCCTGGGCGCGGGAGGCGAAGCGCAACCACGGCGCGACGTTCGACGTGCTGTCGGACGTCGATTGCGGGGTGGGACTCGCCGCCGGGGTGGTGTTCAGGATTCCGCCGATCTACCGGGCGCGGCTGATGCGGGCAGGGATCGACTTTGCCGACCGCCATGACAACGGCGCGGAATTTCTGCCGATACCAGCGGTGTTCCTGCTCGATGCCGATGGCCGCGTGGCCTGGCGCTTCGTCAATGTCGACTTCACCCGCCGCGCCGCCCCCGAGCGCATCCTCTCCGCGCTGCGCCGCCTCACCGCGCCGGAACGGGAGTAGACGCGATGGAGCTGACCCAGGTGCGCTATTTCGTCGCGCTGAGCCGGCTGCTGAACTTCACGCGCGCCGCCGAGGCCTGCAATGTCAGCCAGCCGGCGCTGACGCGCGCGATCCAGCGGCTGGAGGACGAGCTGGGCGGCCCGCTCGTCTATCGCGAGCGCAACCTGACGCAACTGACCGAACTCGGCCGGGCCATGCTGCCGCATCTCGATGCGATGCTGGCCGCGGCCGACAATGCCGCGGCGCTGGCCGAGGCACGGCGGCGGCAGCCGATGGCGAGTCTGAAGATCGGCCTCGGCCCCGGCGTCGGCGCCTCGGCGATCGCCGGTGCGGTGCGCGAGATCGCGACGCTGATGCCCGACCTGATGGTCCGCTTCGAGGAAGCGGCCGCGGCGATGCTGGTCGAATCGATGCTCTCCGACATGCTCGACTGCGCGGTGCTGCCCGCCGACTGCGCCCTGCCGGAACGCTTCAACCACTGGAAACTCTATGAGGAGGGGGCTGTCGCGGTCATGCCGCCGCAGCACCGGCTGGCGAATGCCGCAAGCGTCACCGCCGCCGACCTGAACGGCGAGGTGCTGCTGCACGGCGAGCGCTGCGGCGGCTTCGCCCAGGCGCTGTACGCGGCCTGCGACGGGGCGTTCCGTTTGCGCCGATGCGATGGCGGCACCGGGCACATGCTGGATCTCGTCGCCGCGGGACTTGGCATCGCCCTTCTTTCGGAACGGATGGCGGTGCCCTCGCCGCTGGTGACCTGCCGCCTCGCCGAGCCGCCGCTGAGCCGCGAGGTGCGCCTCGCCGCGATCGCCGGCCGGCCGCAGGGCCCGGCGGTCGCCGGGTTCATCAAGCTCTGCCGCGCCGGTCGGGGCCTCTGAGCCGCCGCGGCAAGGTTGATTTTCCCACCCCGCGCGCCGAATGTGCGGTGGCACGAAACGAGGCCGGAGAGGGGCGCTGTGGCAATGAACGACAAGCGGCATGACGCGATCAGCCGGTTTCCGGTGCCCGACCTCGGCGCGCTTCCCGCGGACATCCGCGAGAAGATCCTCGCCGTGCAGGAAAAGGCGGGCTTCGTTCCGAACGTGTTCCTCGCCCTCGCGCACCGGCCCGACGAGTTCCGCGCCTTCTTCGCCTATCACGACGCGCTGATGCTCCGTCCGGCCGGGCTGAGCAAGGCGGAGCGCGAGATGATCGTGGTTGCGACCTCGGGTGCCAATCACTGCCTCTATTGCGTGGTGGCGCACGGGGCGATCCTGCGGATCTATGCGAAGGATCCGGAAATCGCCGACCGGCTGGCGGTCAATCCGGGCAAGGCGCGGCTGACCCCGCGCCAGCGCGCGATGATCGATTACGCGATGAAGGTCGCGACCGCCTCGGACACGGTCGGGCCGGACGATCACGCGGCACTCTACGAACAGGGGTTCGACGCCGACGAGATCTGGGATATCGGCGCGATCGCGGCGTTCTTCGCGATGTCGAACCGGCTCGCCAACATGGCCGGGATGCAGCCCAATACGGAATTCTTCGCGATGGGGCGGCTACCGAAAGCCTGAACGGTCAGCCGGGCGCGAGGCGCCGGCCGGACCCGCCGTCAAAAACATGGAGCTGTTCGGCGGGCAGTTCGGCGCCGAGTTCGGCGGCGCCGGGCGCCGGCCCGCTGACGCGGATCGCGAAGGTTTCGCCATTGCCGAGATGGCCGTGCAGCAGGGTCTCCGAGCCGAGCGGCTCGACCAGGTCGATCGCGACGCGCAGGGCATCGGCCGATGTGGAGAGGGTCACGTGCTGTGGGCGGATGCCGATCGTCACCCCCGCGCCCTCGCGCCCCCATGAGCCGGCGGGCAGCGCGATCTCCGGCCCGGCATCGAGCCGCGCGCTGCGGCCCTCGGGCCCGAGGCGGGCGGCGCAGAAATTCATCGCCGGCTCGCCGATGAAACCGGCGACATAGGTATCGGCCGGATGGGCGAAGACCTCGACCGGCGGGGCGATCTGCGCAGCGCGGCCCTGGTGCATGACGATCAGCCGGTCGGCGAGCGTCATCGCCTCGATCTGGTCGTGGGTGACGTAGAGGCTGGTGACGTTGAGGCGCTTCTGCAGCTTGCGGATATCAGCGCGCACCTGCACCCGCAGCCGGGCGTCGAGATTGGAGAGCGGCTCGTCGAACAGGAACAGCTTCGGCTCGCGCACGATGGCGCGCCCCATGGCGACGCGCTGGCGCTGGCCGCCGGAGAGCGCGCGCGGCTTGCGCCCGAGCAGTTCCGAAAGCCCCAGCGTGTCGGCGGCATCCTCCACCCGGCGGGCGATCTCGGCCTTCGCCATGCCCTTCAGCTTAAGCCCGTAGGCCATGTTGTCGAACACGCTCATGTGCGGATAGAGCGCGTAGTTCTGGAACACCATCGCGATGTCGCGCTTGGAGGGATCGACATCGGTGATGTCGCGCCCATCGAGCAGGATGCGGCCGCTGCTCGGCGCCTCCAGCCCCGCGACGAGGCGCAGCAGGGTCGACTTGCCGCAGCCCGAGGCGCCGACGATGACCAGCATCTCGCCATCGGCGAGGCGCAGGTCGATGCCGTGCAGCACGGTCGTCCGGCCGAAGCTCTTGGTCAGTCCCTGCAGTTCCAGCGTTGCCATTACTTGTCCGTTTCGGTGAGGCCGGCGACGAACCAGCGCTGCATCGCCACCACGACGAAGACCGGCGGCACGATGGCGAGGATGGTCGCCGCCATGACGAGGTTCCAGGGCGTGAGCTGGTCCGAGGTGATCATCTGCACGATGCCGAGCACGATCGTGTCGAGCCGCCCGTTGGTCGCGACCAGCAGCGGCCAGAGATACTGGTTCCAGCCATAGACGAACAGGATCACGAACAGGGCGGCGAGATTGGCGCCGGAGACCGGCAGCAGGATGTCGAAGAAGAAGCGCATCGGCCCGGCGCCATCGAGCTTCGCCGCCTCGACCAGTTCGTCCGGCACCGCGAGGAAGACCTGGCGGAACAGCAGCGTCGCCGTCGCCGAGGCGATCAGCGGCATGGTCAGGCCGGTGAAGGTGTTGATCAGGTGGAAGTCCGACATCACCGAATAGGTCGGGATGATCCGCACCTCGACCGGCAGCATCAGCGTGATGAAGATCAGCCAGAAGGCGACCATGCGGAAGGGAAAGCGGAAGAAGGCGATGGCGAAGGCCGAGATCGAGGAGATCGCGATCTTGCCGAGGGCGATGCCGAGCGCCATCAGCGCGCTGACCATCATCATGTGCCAGATCGGCACGCCACCCTTCGCCGTGTTGCCGAAGCCGAGCGCATTTATGAACACGGGCAGGCCCGAGAGGCGCGGGATCAGCGACAGGTCGCCGCGGTTGATCGCCCCGGCCGACTGGGTGGCGCCGGAAAAGGCGACCCAGATCGGGAAGATGAAGATCAGCACGCCGAGGATGAGCACGGCGTGGGCAAGGTAGTCGGGCTTGCGGTTCATGTCGCGCGCTTGCCGGTATAGCGGAACTGGATCGTGGTGAGGACCACGATCAGCGCCATCAGGATGACCGATTGCGCGGCCGAGCCGCCGAGATCGAGATTGATCACCCCGTCGCGATAGACCTTGACCACCAGCGTCGTCGTCGAGCTGCCCGGGCCGCCGCCGGTGAGCGCGAAGATCAGCGCGAAGGCGTCGAAGGCGGCGTAGACGGTGTTGATCACCAGCAGGAAGAAGGTGGTGGGGGCGAGCAGCGGCCAGATCACGGTGCGGAACCGGTAGAAGCCCCGCGCGCCGTCGAGCGTCGCCGCCTCGATCACCGAGGCGGGCACCGATTGCAGACCCGCAAGGTAGAAGATGAAATTGTAGCTCACCTGCTTCCAGGCGGCGATCAGCACGATCAGGCCGAACGCGTCGTTGCCGTTGGTGGCGTAGTTGAAATCGATGCCGAGCCGGGCAAGGCCGTTGGAGAGCAGCCCGATCTGCGGCTGGAGCAGGAAGACGAAGATCACCGAGGCCAGCGCCGGCGCGATCGCGTAGGGCCAGATCAGCAGGACGCGATAGACCGACTGGCCGCGTATGCCGCGGTTGGCGAAGCAGGCGAGGACGAGGCCGCCCGCCATCGACAGCACGGTGACCGCGGCACAGAAGGCGACGGTGCGCAGCAGCGCCGCCTGATAGACCGGCGAGTCCAGCAGCGCGCGGAAATTGGCGAGGCCGACGAAGGTGGTGTTCAGCCCGAAGGCGTCCGTCGCCTGGACGCTTTCGGAGAAAGCGCGCCAGGCGGGAAGCAGGAAGAACAGGATCGTGATGGCGAGCTGCGGGGCCACCAGGACGGCCGGCAGCAGCCGGCCGCCGAAGAGGGTGCGTCTCTCCATCGCGCCGGCTGGTCAGCCGTGCAGGGCGCGGGCGAAGCGGTCGACCACCGCCTGGCTGCGCTGCTGGGCGCGCGCCAGCGCCTTGTGGGCCGGCGTGCCGTTCTGGATCGCGCTTTCCCACTCTTCCTCGATGATCACGCGGACTTCCGGCATGCCGCCCAGGCGGATGCCGCGCGAATACTTCGTCGGCTCCGTGCGGGTGAGCTGCTTGACCGCGAGGTCGCCGCCCGGCTGCTTTGCGTAAAAGCCCTGCTTGGCGATGTAGTCGTTCCCCGCCAGCGTTACCGGCACATAGCCGGTGGCCTCGGCCCAGCCGGCATCGTTCTGCGGTTCGGAGATGAACTTGAAGAAGCGCGCCACGGCCTCGTATTCCGCCTTGCCACGGCCCGGCGCGGTCATCGCCCAGAAGGCGGCGCCGCCGATGATCGAGTTGATCGGGCTCTTGATGATCGAGGGATGGTAGGGGAGGTAGGCGTTGGCGAAGCGGAACTTCGCGCTCTTCACCAGCTGGCCGTAGATCGAGGAGCTGTCGAAGGTGATCGCCGCCTTGCCGGCATAGAAGATCGGGCTCGGCTTGCCGTCGCGGCCCTCGTAGTGGAACAAGCCTTCCTTCTGCATCGTCAGCAGCGTGTCGAGATTGCGCACGAAGGGATGCGAGTCGAGCCGCAGTTTCGGGTTCGGGCCGCCGAAACCGTCATTCAGCGTGGCGTATTCGACATTGTGGATGGCGGCGAATTGCTCGAAATGCACCCAGGTCGGCCATGAGGTCATCACCGGGATTTCAGCGGCACCCTTCGCCTTGACCGCGCGGGCGGCCTTGATCACGTCGTCCCAGGTCGCGAGCGGGGCCTTGGGGTCGAGTCCGGCCTTCTCGAAGGCGTCCTCGTTGATCCACATCAGCGCGGTCGAGGAGTTGAACGGGGCAGCGCCCATCTTGCCGTCGTTGAGGCTGTAGTAGCCGCGCACCGCAGGGATATAGGTGGATGCCTCGATCGGCACGCCCGTCATCTCCGCGAGCTTGTAGACATCGACCACGGCGCGGCCGGCGCCGAGCATGTCGGCGGTGCCGACATCGAACACCTGGGCGATCGAGGGCGCCTTGCCGGCGCGCCAGGCGGCGATGGTGGCCGTCAGAACCTGCGGGTAGGAGCCCTTGTAGACTGCGTCGACGGCGAAATCCGCCTGGCTCTTGTTGAAGGCGTCGACGATCGACTGCAGCTTGTCGCCGAGCGCGCCACCCATGGCGTGCCAGAGCACGACCCGGGTGGGCGCTGCGGCGCGCGCGGTTGCGGCGACCAGCGCCGTGGCCGGGGCCGAGGCGATCAGGGTGCGGCGTTTCATGCAGAGTCCCCTTTTTTGAATTGGCGCTGCCAGTTAACGCGCCTGCATGTCATGGCGATGACAGTAACGTGACACATTGATGACAAGATCACGTGGCGCGGCGGCGATCAAGCCCCGTCCGCGGTTGCCGGGAGCCGCGCGCCGGCCCTATGGTCCGGGCAACGGCGCGAGGGAAGGAGCGGGCGATGTTCGTGACGGCGGGTGACATCAATGTTCATGTCAGGATCGACGGGCGGGACGGATCGCCGCCGCTGGTTCTGCTGCATTCGCTCGGGACCGACCACCGGGTCTGGGACGACCAGGCCGCGGCGCTCGCGCGGAGCTTCCGGGTCATCCGCCCGGACATGCGCGGCCATGGCCTGACCGAGTCGACGCCGGGCGATTACACCATGGCGCAACTCGCCGGCGATGTCGCCGCGGTGCTCGACGCGCTCGGCGTGGGCGCCGCGGTCATCGGCGGCATCTCGATCGGCGGGATGATCGCCCAGGAATTCGCGGCGCGGCATCCCGGCCGCACCGAGGCGCTGATGCTCTGCGACACCGCGATGGCGATCCCCTCGCTCGAATCCTGGCGCGAGCGGGTGGCGAGCGTGCGCGGGCAGGGAATCGGCGCGATCGAGGACGGGGTGCTGGCGCGCTGGGTGACGCCCGGCTTCATCGACGCGCCGCCGGCGCGCGGCCTGCGCGCGATGCTGCGCGGCACCAGCATCGATGGCTATGCGGGCTGCGCGATGGCGATCGCGATGGCCGATCTCGGGCCGACGACGCGCCGGCTCAAGGTGCCGGCCCTGGTGCTGGTCGGCGATGGCGATGTCTCGACGCCGGTGGCCAGCGCGCAGGCGCTGATGACGGCGCTGGTCGAGGCGGGGGCGCCGGATGTGCGCTTCGCCGTCATCGAGAATGCCGCGCATATTCCCACCGTCGAGAAGTCAGCGGACGTTACCCGCGCGATGCTCGACTTCCTTGCCGCCCGCGGCGGCGGCGATGCGTATGAGGCCGGTCTCGGCGTGCGCCGTGCGGTGCTCGGCCCCGCCCATGTCGCCCGTTCGCTGGACGGGGCGACGGAGTTCGACCGCGACTTCCAGCGCTTCATCACCGAAACCGCCTGGGGCAAGGTCTGGACCCGGCCGGGCCTGCCGCGGGCGATGCGCTCGCTGCTGGTGCTGGCGATCACCGCGTCACTCGGGCGCGAGGAGGAGTTCAAGCTGCATCTGCGCGCGACCCGCAACACCGGAGCGACCCGGGAGGAAATCGCCGAGACGCTGATGCAGGTTGCCGTCTATGCCGGCGTGCCGGCGGCGAATTCCGCCTTCCGCATGGCGAAGGCGATCTTCCGCGAGGAGGAGGAGGACGGCTAGGCCGCCCCGCCGCCCTCGCGGAAGCGCCGGCGGTCAGGCCCGGCCGAGTGCCGCCTTCACCCGGTCCGGCCGGAACGGCAGTTCGCGGAGCCGGATGCCCACCGCGTCATAGACCGCGTTGCTGATGACCGCCGCGGTCGGGCAGGTAGCGGGCTCGCCAGCCCCGTGCATCGGGTATTTCGGATCGTTGTTGACGATCACGACCTCGATGCTGTCCGGCACCTCGCTGAAGCGCAGGATCGGGTAGCCCACCCAGTCGCGGCTGGTCACGTGCGAGCGGTCGAACGTGACCTCCTCGTGCAGCGTGCGGCTGATCGACTGGATCACGTTGCCTTCGACCTGGTTGCGGATTCCGTCGGGGTTCACCACCAGCCCGCAATCATGCGCGACGACGACGCGCTCGACCCTGATCGTCCCGCTCTGCGGATCGACCGTGACATCGGCGATGGTCGCGACCCGACTGTCGTCGCGGTTCACCCAGGCGATGCCGCGCCCGGTGACGGGCTTGCCCCCCTGTGGCGATCGGCCGCGCGCGGGGCGGGGCTTCCAGCCATATTGCTTCGCCGCCGCCTTCAGCACGTCGATCGCGCGCGGATCCTTGAGGTGCTTGAGGCGGAAGTCCAGCGGATCCTGCCCGGTGGCGGCGGCGAGTTCGTCGATGAAGGATTCCATCGCGAAGGTCGTCTCGTACTGCGCGGGCGAGCGCAGCCACGCGGTGCGCAGCGCGACCTTGCCATCGCCATGCGAGGAGACCTCGGCGTTCTCGAACTGGTAGGCATAGGTGATCGCCGGCAGGCCGTGGCCGACCGAGCCAACGAGATCCGGGCGGCCGATCAGCTCGGCGGCGATCAGCGTGGTGTCGAGGAAGGTCGGAATCCACATCCGGTGGCGCCAGGCGGTGACGTTGCCCTTGGCGTCGATCGCCGCTTCGAGGTCCTGCGCGATTGGCGGCCCCTTGGGCTCCCAGCCGTGCTCGTCCCAGCGCATCCACTGCACGCGGACCGGCCGGCCCACCGCCTGCGACATCAGCGCCGCGTCGGCCACCGCGTGTTCGAGCCCGTTGCGGCCATAGGCCCCGGCAGCCTCGAACCAGCGCAGTTCGATCTGGTCGGGCTTCATGCCGAGCAGCTTCGCCATGTCGCGCCGCGCCTCGTGCGGCATCTGCGTGCCGGACCAGAAGATCGCCCGTTCCTTGTTCACATCGGCCACCGCGCAGGAGGGGCCGATCGAGCCATGCATCTGGAACGGCGTCTGGTAGGTGGCCTTCAGCGTCTTCGCGGCGGTTGCCATCGCGTTGTCGACCGAGCCGCGGTTGGCGACCATGGTGGTCTTGCCGGGGGCGTCGCGCACCACGTCCCAGATCCGGTCCATCGGCGGCAGGCCGTCCCATTTGGACCATTTCGCCGGGTAGGCATCGGGGCCCTTCGGATGCAGCACCGAGCCGAGCTTCGCCGCGGCCTGGATGGCGCCCCACTCGGTCTCGCACACGACACCGAGGAAATTGTCGCGCCGGACAAGCTGCACGAAGCCGGGAATGTCCTTCACCGCGGAGACGTCGACGCTTTCCAGCTTCGCATGCACGCCATAGGGGCGCACCACGCGGCCATGCAGCATGCCCGGCACCCGGACGTCCTGGATATAGGTGAAGTCGGCGAGGATCTTGCCCGGAATGTCCTTGCGCGGAACCGAACGGCCGACGACCGTATAGTCCGCCGGGTTCTTGGGCTTCGCCTGCGGTGCCACCTTCATGCCGAACGAGGTGCCGCTGGCGCCGATCTTCATGTCGAGCCGCTTGCCGTCGACGAGCTTGCCATAGGTCACGGTCTTGCCGGGCGCGCCCTTCACCGACACCACGCCGTCCTTCACCGTGAGCGCGTCGGCCTTCGTGCCGAAATGCCGGGCGGCGAGGTCGAGCAACGCGGCACGGCCGGCGGCGGCGGCCTGGCGGATCTGCGGGCCGGCATAGCGGATGGTGCGGCTGCCATAGCTGGGGCCCTGATTGACCGTTTCCGCGGTGTTGCCCATCACCACGCCGAGCCGATCGACCGGAAAGTCGAGTTCCTCGGCCGCAATCTGGGCAAGGGCGGTCTCGGTGCCGGTGCCGACATCGACCTTGCCGGTGAACAATGTTGCCGTGTTGTCCGGGTGCACGGCGAGCCAGGCATAGAGGCGATCTGCCGGCGGCGGGGCATGGACGGTGCCGATCTTCTGCGGCGCCTCGGCGGCCTCGGCGCGGCCGAACAGGCTGAAGGCGATGAACAGCCCGCCGCTGCCCTGCAGGAAGACGCGACGGCCGACGCCGTTGACGGCGTTCATGGGGTGCCTCCCTGGGCGGCATGACCCGTGGTGACGCGCTCGACCGCGCGCAGGATGCGCATGTGCGTGCCGCAGCGGCAGAGATTGCCTTCGAGCGCGGTCTTGATCTCGTCGCGCGTGGCGTGCGGCTTGCGGTCGATCAGGGCCTGCGCGGTCATGATCATGCCGTTGATGCAGTAGCCGCATTGCGCGGCCTGTTCGTCGATGAAGGCCTGCTGCAACTTGTTCGGCTTGCCGTCGGAGGACAGCCCCTCGAGCGTGGTGATCTTCTGGCCGACGGCCGCCTGCAGCGGTGTTACGCAGGAATGCACGGCGTTGCCGTTCAGGATGACGGTGCAGGCGCCGCATTCCGAAAGCCCGCAGCCGAATTTCGGACCGTGCAGGCCGAGATTGTCGCGCAATGCGTAGAGCAGCATGCTGTCGGGCTCCGCCTCGACCATATGCACCTGCCCGTTGACGTGGAGTTCCAGCTTCCGGGTCATGGCCCCTCCTTGGTTGACCGGAGCGGCGCCCGACGAGACCCGGCGCCGCATATCGCACCCTCATCTATGGATTGTATCACCTTGTTTCACCGGCAGGCGCCGGCGGAGACCGAAAAAAGTCAGGACGGATGCCCGATTGCCGGGGCCGCGTCCTGGCGGGGCGCCGGTTCGGCCTCCGCCGGAGGGCCGGCGGCGCGGTCGATCGCACCCGCGGCGATCAGTGGCGCGGCGTCGATTCCGCTGGCGTCGAGCAGCGAGCCGACGCGTTCGAGCGCGGCAAGAATCATTGCCCGCTCCCAGAGCGGCAGGCCCTGGAAGCGGTCGCGGAAGCGCTCCTGCAACAGGTCCGGCGCGCGCCCGAGCGCGGCGCGGCCCGCATCCGTCGCCGCCAGGATCACCTGGCGCTTGTCGCGCTCGCCGCGGCGGCGGGTGATCAGCCCGGCGGCAACGAGGCGGTCGGCGATATTGGTGATGGTCGCCTGGCCGAATTGCAGCGCCGTGGCGATGGTGCCCGGCGTGGCGTCGCCCCGGCGGTCGATTTCCTGCAGCACGAGGAATTGCGAGGTGGTCAGCCCCGTCGCCGCGTAGAGGCGGTGGCTGCCCTGGTCGGTGGCCCGCAGGATGCGGCGGATGGCCCGCAGCGTCGCGCTGGTGAGATCTTCGTCCATGCCCGCATGGAGCCTCAGAACGGCGCCGTTTGCAACGGGAATATATTTCAATAATCGAAAGATATTTCATGGACATTATGGGCGCTTCGGCGAAAACATTCACAAAAAACTTGATATTTTCAAATATTTTCGTATCTCTGGTTTCACGTCGCTGCCTGTGGTGGCGCGACACGGGACAAATCTGTTTCGGAGGATGAAATAATTCCGGGCCATATCGACAATCTGGCGGCACCGTGCGGCAGCGCGGTGGCGCTGCGTCGGCCGACCGCGGCCGATGGTCCGGCGGTGACCGCGCTGATCGCGGACTGCCCGCCGCTCGATGCCAATTCGGCCTATTGCAACCTGCTGCAATGCACCGATTTCGCCGAAACCTGCGTGCTCGCCGAGCGCGAGGGCGCGGTGGTCGGCTGGATTTCGGGCTACCGCCCGCCGTCAGACCTCTCGCGCATCTTCGTCTGGCAGGTCGCGGTCTCGTCCGCGGCGCGGGGCATCGGCCTCGGCGGGCAGATGCTCGATGCGCTGCTCGACCGTCCCGCCACGGCCGGCGTGCGCGCCCTGACCACCACCATCACCGAGGCGAACACCGCGTCGTGGCGGCTGTTCGAAAGCCTTGCCCGCCGGCGCGGCGGCTCGTTCGCCCGGGCGGTGCGCTTCGACCGCGCCGCCCATTTCGCCGGCCTGCACGACACCGAGTTCGAGGTGACGATCGGCCTTCCCCAGCCCGTCGCCGAACCAGCACGAAAGGACATCTCATGACCGATCTGCCGCGCCCCTCCCGGCGCAAGCCGGATACCGCGATCTACGAGCGCATGGAGTCCAGGGTGCGGAGCTACTGCACCGCGATCCCGCGCCAGTTCACGCGGGCCGAAGGCGCCTGGCTGCATGACAGCCACGGCGGCCGCTACCTGGATTTCCTCGCCGGCTGCTCGTCGCTGAATTACGGCCACAATCATCCGGTGCTGAAACGGGCGCTGATCGACTATATCGCCCGCGACGGCATCGCTCATGGGCTCGACTTCCATACCGACGCCAAGGCCGAGTTCCTCGACGCGCTGGAAACCGTGATCCTGAAGCCGCGGGGCATGGATTATCGCGCCATGTTCGTCGGCCCGACCGGAACCAATGCCGTCGAGGCCGCGCTCAAGCTCGCCCGCAAGGTGACCGGCCGGCAGACCGTGATCGCCTTCACCAACGGCTTCCACGGCATGACGCTCGGCGCCCTCGCCTGCACCGGCAACGAGGGCAAGCGCGGCGGCGCCGGCGTGCCGCTCGCCCATGTCAGCCACGAGCCTTATGACGGGTATTACGGCCCGGAGATCAACACCGCCGACCTGCTGGAGCAGCGCCTTGCCGACGGCTCCTCGGGCCTCGACGCGCCGGCGGCGTTCCTGGTCGAGACGGTGCAGGGCGAGGGCGGGCTGAACGCCGCCTCCGCCGGATGGATGCGCAAGATCGCCGCGCTCGCGAAGCGCCACGGCGCGCTGCTCATCGTGGATGACATCCAGGCCGGCTGCGGCCGCACGGGGCGCTTCTTCAGCTTCGAGGAGATGGGCATCCGCCCCGACATCATCACCCTCGCGAAATCGCTCTCCGGCATCGGCGCGCCCTTCGCGCTGACCCTGTTCCGCCCGGAACTCGACCAGTGGAAGCCCGGCGAGCACAACGGCACGTTCCGCGGCAACAACCACGCCTTCGTCACCGCCGCCGCGGCGATCCGCCATTTCTGGAGCGATGACGCCTTCGCCGCCGACATCGCCCGGCGCGGCGACCTGCTCGGCCGCCGGCTCGATGCGATCGCAGCACGGCATGGGATGAGCACGCGCGGCCGTGGCATGATGCAGGGCATCGATGCCGGCACCGGCGAGATGGCCGAGCGCATCACCGGCATCGCCTTCCGTGAGGGGCTGGTGATCGAGACCAGCGGCGCAGATGGCGAGATCGTCAAGGTGCTGGCGCCGCTCACCATCGATGACGACCTGCTGGCGGCCGGGCTCGACATTCTCGAACGCGCCGTGAACGAGGCCACCGCGCCCACCTACAGCGTCGCCGCCGAGTGACGGGCCGCGACACGAAGCAAGGAGCAGAAACATGATCATCCGGACTCTGAAGGAGGCGCAGGCCTCGGAGCGAAAGGTCGTCACCGATGGCTGGGACAGCGTGCGCATGCTGCTGCGCGACGACGGCATGGGCTTCTCGTTCCACATCACCACGATGTACGCGGGCAAGGAGCTGCGGATGCACTACAAGCATCATTACGAAGCCGTCTTCGTCCTGAGCGGAGAGGGCACCATCGAGGATCTCGACGCCGGCGAGACGCACCAGCTGAAGCCGGGCGTGCTCTATGTGCTCAACAGGCACGACCGCCATGTGGTGCGCCCGAAGACCGATATCGTCACCGCCTGCGTGTTCAACCCGCCGGTCACCGGGCAGGAGGTGCATGACGCGTCCGGCGCCTATCCGCCCGCCCCGGTCGGCGAGGCGGCCTGAGGACCCAGTCCGCAACGAACGAAACGTGGGAGAACAGACAATGGACGATCTCTATCCGTCGCGCCGCGAACCCACCCCGTCGCTGCTGCCGCGCCACGATCCGGTGGTGCATGGGCGCTGGGCGCCCGGCGCGCCGCTGAGCGACGAGCAGACGCGGTTCTACGACACCAACGGCTATCTCGTGCTGGAGAACGTGTTCGACCCCGCCGAGATCGCGCTGCTGCAGTCGGGGTCGATGGATCTGCTGGCCAACCCCGCCGGGCTCGACCGCGAGACCATCATCACCGAGCGCGGCAGCGACGAGGTGCGCTCGATCTTCGCGATCCACGCGCAGAACGAATTGCTCGGCCGTCTCGCCGCGGATTCGCGGATTGCCGGGGTGGCGCGCTTCCTGCTGGATGACGACGTCTACATCCATCAGTCGCGGCTCAACTACAAGCCGGGCTTCGATGGCAAGGAGTTCTACTGGCACTCCGATTTCGAGACCTGGCATGTCGAGGATGGCATGCCGCGGATGCGCGCGTTGTCGATGTCGATCCTGCTGGCGGAGAATACCGTGAATAACGGGCCGCTGATGGTCATCCCCGGCTCGCACCGCAAATATCTCACCTGCGTCGGCGAGACGCCGGAGAACCATTACCGCTCCTCGCTGAAGAAGCAGGAATACGGCGTGCCCGACCGCGAGATGCTGACCGCGCTCGCCAGCGATCACGGCATCGTTGCGCCGACGGGCAAGGCCGGCACCGTGGTGCTGTTCGACTGCAACACGATGCACGGCTCGAACGGCAACATCACGCCGTTCCCGCGCTCGAACGCGTTCTTCGTGTTCAACGCGAAGGCGAACAGCCTGGTCGAGCCGTTCGGCCCGAAATCGCGGCGGCCGGACTTCATCGCCGACCGCGCGTTCACGACCGTCGACATCGTGAAGGGCCCGCTGGTGCGGCGCGAGCGCGCAGCATGAGTATGGCTCCGAGTGTCGAGAAGATCGGCGGCACGTCGATCGCGGCGACGGACGCGGTTGTCGGCAACGTGCTGATCGCCGGCCGCGCCGGCCGCGATCTCTACCGGCGGATCTTCGTGGTCTCTGCCTATGGCGGGATCACCGACCTGCTGCTGGAGCCGAAAAAGAAGACCGACGCCGCGAAGCCGCCCGGGCTTTATGCCAGCTTTGCCGCCGATGGCGAGAAGGGCGACTGGCGCGACGCGCTCGATGCGGTCGCCGCCGCGATGCGCGCCCGCAACGAGGAGGTGTTCGGCACGTCGCCCGAGCGCGCCGTGGCGGATGACTTCGTCGCCGCCCGGATCGGCGAGACCCGCGCCTGCCTCGACGATCTCGACCGCCTGCGCGGCCACGGCCATTTCCGGCTCGACGAACCGCTCGCCACCCTGCGCGAGCTGCTCGCCGGGCTCGGCGAGG
>NZ_AFPR01000462.1:0-23667 GCF_000219295.1 Acidiphilium sp. PM | reverse complement strand
CGGGCGCGGGCGGCGCGCGTGCTCGTCAATGTCGAGGACGTGCTGCCCTTCTGCGATTTCCACTCGGTCGCCGAAATCCGCCGCGGCGACCTGCTGCTCACGATTTCCACCGCCGGCGCCGCCCCCGGGCTTGCCGGCGTGCTGCGGCGCGATCTCGAAACCCGGTTCGGCCCGGAATGGGCCGACCGCGTCGCACATGTCCGCGCGCTGCGCCGCGCCTGGCAGCAGGAGGGCGTGAAAATGCCCGAGGCCGCACGGCGGATCGCCACTCTCGTCGAGGAAGAAGGCTGGCTCGCATGATCCGACATCCCGCATTCGCCCCCGGCAGCGTCTGGCTGGCCGGCGCCGGCCCCGGCGACCCCGCGCTGCTGACGCTGGCGGCGCTGCACGCGATCGAGACCGCCGACGTGATCCTGCACGACGCGCTGGTGCCGGCGGAAATCCTCGCCCTCGCCCCGGCGGCGACGCGGCTGGTGCCGGCGGGCAAGCGGGCCGGCGGCATCCACACGCCGCAGCTCTCGATCAACGAGGACCTGATCGCCCTCGCCCGGCAGGACCTGCGGGTGCTGCGCCTGAAGGGGGGCGATCCGTTCGTGTTCGGCCGCGGCGGCGAGGAGTGCCTCGCCCTCGCCGCGGCGAGCATCCCCTTCCGCGTCATCCCCGGCATTTCCGCCGGCATCGGCGCCGCGAGTGCGGCGCATATGCCGATCACCCATCGCGGTGTCGCCCGCAGCGTGGTCTTCGCCACCGGCGAGGCGGGGCCGGCCGGCGGCGAGGTGGATTTCGCGGCACTCGGCCGCGCCGCCGATACGCTGGTGCTCTACATGGCGCGGCAGAATATCGGCCGGATCGCCGCCGCCCTGATCGCCGGCGGCCGCAGCCCGACCGACCCGCTCGCCTTCCTGCTCGACGCGACGACGCCGCGCGAGCGCGTCGTCCACACCACGATCGGCGCCGCCGCCGCCATCGCCGCCACCCTGCCGCCGGCCGCCACACTGGTGATCGTCGGTCCCGTCGCCGGAATCGGCGCGATGCTCGCGCCGCACCGCCCGGAAGCCGAACCCTCGATCCGCTCCGCACAAGGTTGACATCATGACCCGCATCGCCGCCCTGCCCCGTTCCGCCCCTTTCGCCCCCGAGGACATCGCCGTTCTCGACAAGGTGATCGGCCGCGCCTCCAGCACGCAGCGCGCCTGGCTCGCCGGCTTCCTCGCCGGGATCGACGCCGCGAAGGGCGACGCCGCCGCCCCCGCCGCACCGCCGGCGGCGAAGACCAAACTCACCATCCTGTTCGCCACCGAATCCGGCAATGCCGAGGCGCTGGCCAATGCCGCGAAGAAGGACGCGCAGAAGCGCGGCTTCGCCCCCCGGGTGCTGGACATGGCGGACATCGCCCCCGCCGCGCTGGCCGAGGCCGAGAACCTGCTGGTCATCGCCTCGACCTGGGGCGAGGGCGAGGCGCCGCAGCGCGCCGCCCCGTTCATGCGCGCCCTGCTGGCCGAGGACGCGCCGGCGCTGAAGGGCGTCACCTTCGCCGTGCTCGCCCTCGGCGATTCCTCCTACGCGCAGTTCTGCGAGACCGGCCGGCAGATCGACGCGCGGCTTGAGGCGCTCGGCGCCCGCCGCATCGCCCCCCGGCTCGATTGCGATCTCGACTACGAGGCCCCGGCCGCGACGTTCATCGACAGCCTGTTCACCGCGCTCGCCCCGCAGGCCGATGCCGGCTCGGTCATCCATGTCGATTTCCACCGCGCCGAAGGGGTGGAGATCAGCAAGGCCAACCCGTTCGAGGCGGAGGTTGCGGCGCTGCACCCGATCACCTCGTCGCGCTCGGAGAGCGAGACGCTGCATCTCGAACTCGACCTCACCGGCTCCGGCCTGAGCTACGAGCCGGGCGACACGCTGGGCATCGCGCCGACCAACGCGCCTTCGCTCGCCGATGCGATCCTCGGCGCGACCGGCCTTGCCGGCGACGCCGCGGCGCGCGAGGCGCTGATCCGCGAGCGCGACATCACCACCCTGACCCCGAAGCTGATTGCCGATTATGCCGCGCTGACCGGCGAGGCGAAGCTCGCCACCCTCGCCGCCGACGAGGCGGCGCGCACCGCCTTCATCGCCGGGCGCCAGCCGCTCGACCTGTTCGAGGCGTTTCCGCACCGTCTCGATGCCGGCCAGCTCGCCGGCCTGCTGCGCAAGCTGCCGCCGCGCTACTACTCCATCGCCTCCTCGCAGAAGCTCGTGGGCGATGCGGCGCATCTCGCCATCGCCAAGGTCGCCTATGAAAGTGCCGGCCGGACGCGGCTCGGCGTCGCCTCCGGCATGGTCGCCGAGCGGCTGCGCGAGGGCGACACGCTGCCCATCCACATCAAGGCGAACCCGCATTTCCACCTGCCCGAAGATTCTTCCGCGCCGATCGTGATGATCGGCGCCGGCACCGGCATCGCCCCCTACCGCGCCTTCCTGCAGGAGCGCGAGGCGACCGGCGCGTCCGGCCGGACCTGGCTGATCTTCGGCCATCGCCGCTTCACCCACGACTTCCTCTACCAGCTCGAAATCCAGGACTGGCTGAAGAGCGGCGTGCTGAACGAGATCGACCTCGCCTTCTCGCGCGACCAGCCCGAGAAGCGCTACGTGCAGCACGTGCTGTGGGAGCGGCGCGCGGCGCTGCAAGCCCAGCTCGCCGAGGGCGCGACGCTCTATCTCTGCGGCGACGCCAAGGCGATGGCCCGCGATGTCGACGCCACACTCGCGCGCATCCTCGGCGGCGATGACGCCGCGAAGGGCCAGGCAGCACTCGATGCGCTGATCGCCGCCGGCCGCTACAAGAAGGACGTCTACTGATGAGCGAACCCGTCTCCGACCGCGCGCGTGCGACGCTGGACATGCTGCGCGCCGCACTGCACGCCCATCACGGCAGGATCGCGCTGGTCTCCTCCTTCGGCACCGAATCGGCCGTGCTGCTCGACATGGCGGCAAGGATCGACCGCGCCCTGCCGGTGATCTTCCTTGAAACCGGCAAGCTGTTTCCCGACACGATCGCCTATCGCAACGCGCTGATCGCCCGGCTGCGGCTGCACGATGTCCGCACCATCCGGCCGGACCCCGCGCATCTCGCCGCGCTCGATCCGGATGGCGCGCTGTTCGGGCGCGACCCCGATCTCTGCTGCACCATCCGCAAGACCATGCCGCTGGATGCCGCCCTCGACGGGTTCGAGGCGTGGATTTCCGGCCGCAAGCGCACCCAGTCCGACCAGCGGGCGCGCATCCTGCCGATCGAGACCGGGCCGGACGGGCGGACCATCGTCAACCCGCTGCATGACTGGGAGCGCGCCGATATCGACGCCTATTTCGCCGCCCGGCGCCTGCCGCGCCACCCGCTGGAGGCGGAGGGCTTCCCCTCGATCGGCTGTGCCACCTGCACCCGCCGCGTGCGCCCCGGCGAGCCGCCGCGCGCCGGCCGCTGGAGCGGCACCAGCAAGACCGAATGCGGCATCTTCCTCGACCGCGCCGGCCAGGCCGCCTGACCCGACAACGCTAACCGAAAGATTCCACCATGGCGGATCGTGACGTCATTCAACTCTCCCGCAACGAGGACATCAAGGCGCGGAGCGACTTTCTCCGCGGCACGCTGATCGAGGAATTCGGCCAGCAGGCGCTCGGCGGTCTCACCGAGGATGGCGGCCAGCTCGTCAAGTTCCACGGCATGTATGTCCAGGACGACCGCGACCTGCGCCCCGAGCGGGCGAAGCGCAAGCTCGACCGCGCCTACATGTTCATGGCCCGGCTGCGGATTCCCGCCGGCGTGCTGACGCCGCGCCAGTATCTCGCACTCGACCGCATCGCCGACGAGCGGGCCAACGGCACCATCCGCGTGACCACGCGGCAGACGGTGCAGTTCCACGGCATCATCAAGTCGAACGTGCGCGCCGCGCTGCGGGCGATCGACGCCGCCCTGCTCGACACGATCGCGGCCTGCGGCGATGTGAACCGCAACGTGATCTCCACCGCCAACCCCTATCTCTCCCGCGCCCATGCCGAGGCGGCGGAAGCGGCGCGGGTGCTCTCGGCGCATTTCCTGCCGCGCACCGGCGCCTGGCGCGAGGTGTTCATCGGCGACGAGCGGGTGCTCGGCGGCGAGCCCGAGGCCGAGCCGATCTACGGCGCGACCTACCTGCCGCGCAAGTTCAAGATCGCCATCGCCGTGCCACCCTCGAACGATGTCGACGTCTTCGCCCACGATCTCTCCTACATCGCCATCGTCGAGAACGGGGTGATCGCCGGGTATAACGTCGTGGTCGGCGGCGGCATGGGGGCGACGCATGGCGAGCCGGAGACCTATCCGCGGGTGGGCGACGTGATCGGCTATTGCCCAGCGCATCTGCTGGTCGAGTCCGCCGAGGCGGTGCTGACCACCCAGCGCGATTTCGGCGACCGCGCCAACCGCAAGCACGCCCGGCTGAAATACACGATCGACACGCGCGGGCTCGACTGGTTCCGCGCCGAGGTCAACCGCCGGATGAGCGCCCCGCTGGAACCCGCCCGCCCCTTCGCCTTCGCCGGCAATCACGACCAGCTCGGCTGGACCACCGACGCCGAGGGCCACCACCACCTCACCCTGCACATCGTCAACGGCCGCATCGCCGACCGCGACGATGCGCGGCTGAAATCCGCCCTCGCCGCCATCGCCGCCCTGCCCGGCTTCATCGATACCGGCGCGATCGTGATGACCACCAACCAGAACATCATCATCGCTCGCGCGAACGATGCCGAGCGCGCCGCGATCGACGCGATCCTGGCGGAACATGCGGTCGGTCAGGACGTGTCGCGCCTCGCCGAAGGGGCGATGGCCTGCGTCGCCCTGCCCACCTGCGGCCTCGCTCTGGCCGAGAGCGAGCGCTACCTGCCGACGCTGGTCGCGAAGATCGACGGGATTCTCGCGGATCACGGCCTTGCGGAGCAAAAGATCACCATCCGCATGACCGGCTGCCCCAATGGCTGCGCCCGGCCCTACATCGCGGAGATTGGCCTGGTCGGCCGCAACCCCGGCAAATACAACCTGATGCTCGGCGGCGCTGCCGACGGCTCGCGGCTCAACACGGTCTACCGCGAGAATGTCGGCGAGGCGGAAATCCTCGCCTCCCTCGCGCCGGTCATTGCCGCCTATGCGAAGGACCGCCAGCCGGGCGAAGGGTTCGGCGACTACACGCGGCGCGCCGGCATCGTCTGACAGCGCCGCACGATAAAGAAGGCCCGGCCGGATAGTGGTGTCCGGCCGGGCCGACCCGAGAGCGGCACGAACTGTGTCGCGATTATTTTACCGGACAAACGCCATTCTTGTCGGGCGTGCCGGCCGGATGCGCCGGAATAGAAAGCTTCACTGTCCCGAAATGGCTGCCCGGATTGGTTGGGAAAGCCGTCTTTCCAGCCGGGAAGCAGTTTGATGCCAACAGATAGGCCATCACGTCGGCATATTCGCTGGGTTTGAGTGAGCCCGGATCGTTGAACGGCATGTTCTGGGTCACGATCGTATTGAGGATCGAGACCGAGTAGCCGTTAGTGTGCGCAGTCGTGAGGAATTCCTTGCCGGCGATGGCCGGTGCGGCAACGCCCTGCAGATTGGCGCCGTGGCAGCTCGCGCAATGCGTCGAATACACCGTCTTGCCTGCCGTAGCTTGCGCCATCGTGTACGAGACGGCGCCGTCGCCGCCCGTGTCCGCAACCCTGATGAGCCGGGCCGCCGGCGCTTTGGTCACCTGGACCGAGGCATGCTGCACCGACGCATGGGTAGCGGCATGATGTTTCACATCGGCGGCACAGAGATGATGCACCATCGCGGCGGCCGGAGTGTATAGCACGAGCATCGAACCTTCCTTCTTCACGATCGAACTGCCGGCGGTGGCGATCGGGCCACCGTCGAGCTTGACGGCATGCCATACCAGCCAGCCATGCCACAGCCCGTAGCCTGCCACATGCGGAGCGGCACAGCCATTCTCTGTCGGCGCACCAGCCGGCACACCGAGTTCGGTATTGGCGATGGCCCCGCGCATGCCGCCGAACACGTCGAACGTTCCAGAACGCCCCTCGGCGATTTCCATGGTCTGGAGCGCCTGAGAGACATCGTTCTGATACGCGCCAAGGCCATGCGCCTTGGCCGCGTCGCCGAGATTCGCCACCGCAGACTGGAGGTTCACAAGAACCCCGTGTAGCGCGGGCACGAACGGCGGCGTCGCCCGACGATCGAGCAGGTGATTGACCTCGCCGATCGCCCCGACGGGATCGCCGTGATCGCCGGCGGCGGGATCGAAGGCGCTATCCCCGCGGCCGACCAGAAGATTGATCGCCCGGTGCGCCGCCTGGACATAGCGGGCGGGACCGTTGGTGGCGTCGTTCTCGGCATCCATGATTGCCGCGACCGCGGCTCGGATATTCGACAGCGCCGCCTCGGCCCGTGCATGGTCCGAGGCGGGTGTCGCAGCGAGGCCGGAAGGCACCGCGAGGGCGGCAAGAACCGCCCCCGCAGCCAGAAAACGCAGAAGACCGCCTTTCGCCATCACTTCGACAGCGCGAACATGGTCAGCATGGTTCCCTTGTTGGTCTTCGGCATGTTGGGCAGTTCCTGGTTGCCCGCCTGACCGGATGCAACCGCGACGTATTCGGTCTTGCCCTGGGTGAAGGCGACCGGCGGCGCGATGATCGGGGAGCCGGTATCGTAGCTCCACAGCTTCTTGCCGGACGTCGCGTCATAGGCATCGAAATCACCGTTCTCGAGGCCGGTGAAGACGAGGCCGGTCGAGGTCGAGAGAGCGCCGCCCGCCATCGGCAGTTTCGAGGGTTTACGCCACGCGAAGACGCCGGTATTCACGTCGATCGCGTTGAACTGCCCGGTGTTCGGCCCGACGAATTTCGGGAACGCGCCACCGAGATAGAACTGCCCGGCGATGTAGACCACGTTCTTCGTCGCCCGCCAGAAGCCGCACTCGTTCGAGCTTGGCAGGTAGATCATGTTGGTCTTCGGGTCGTAGCTGCCGCCGTTGTATTCGACGCCGCCATTGGTGTTCGGGCAGGCCACGTTGCCCTTCAGGCTTGGCTCCGTGTTCTGGTTGTACTGCATGCTGACGGCGAGGTGGTTCACCAGCTTGCCGGTCTGCGAGTTCAGCAGCCAGAAATTGCCGGCCTTGTCGCCGTCGGCCACGAGCGGCATCTCCTTGCCGTCCACCTTCCCGGTGAACAGGATCGGCGGCATCACCGGATCCCAGTCATGCGTGTCATGCGGGATGAACTGGTGGGCCCAGACCATCTTCGGCTTCGCGCCGGAGATGTTGATGGCGAGCAGGCTGTCGGAATAGAGGTTGGAACCCTTGCGCGCCGGGCCGTTGAAGTCCGGCTGCGGGTTGCCGGCATTGGCATAGAGGATGCCGGTCTTCGGGTCGAGCGCCATCATCGTCCACACGGCGCCGCCGCCGCGCTTCCAGGAGTCGCCGCTCCAGGTCTTGTTACCCTTCTGGCCCGGGCCCGGAATGGTTTCATACTTCCATTCGACCGCGCCATTGGCAGGGTTTATCGCCTGGATCGTGCCGATTCCACCCCAGTCGCCGTTCGAGATGCCGAGCAGCAGCACCGTCTTGCCGGTCTTCGGGTTGGTGTAGGGCAGCGGCTGCATCGTGTAGAACGAGTTCGCGGTGTCGGACACTTCCACCTTGTCGAACACCTTCTTGCCGGTGGTCGCGTTCAGCGCGATCAGGTGGCCGTCGAGCGTCGCAAGATAAACCTTGCCATCAAGCAGCGTGACACCACGATTGGCAGCGAAGGAAATGACGTGGGGATTGTCGGAGAACTGCCATTTCAGCTTTCCGGTCTTCACATCGATCGCGTAAACATGGTCGTGGGCGGAGGTGATATAGGCGGTGCCGTCCCAGACCACCGGCGCGGCCTCGATCGGCCCATTGTCCGAGATATGGAACGTCCAGACCGGCTTCAGCTGCGCAACGTTGGCCGGCGTGATCTGGCCGATATCGACATAACGGTTGTTGTCGTAATTCTTGGCACCGAGAATCCAGGTCGAGTTGCTGCTCGCCGTGCTGGTGTAATCCTTCGGCGTCGGCGTCGTGTTCGAGACGGCACCGGCATGGGCGATTCCCGCGATGCCAACGGCCATGGCCGCGGCCGCAACGCCGCCGGCGAGGCGGGCAAGGCCAGAGCGTGACTTCATTTGGTCGGTTCTCATGAACGTCTCCCCAGTTCGAAGTGAAGCTGCCTCAAGGGTACGAGGACACCATCGCACGCCCGTGGCTGCCTGATAACGCTATCATAGTCGCCAGAAGGATCAAGCTTTCGTGTATGGCCCCAGGCGCGATGTTCCCAAACGGAGCAACATGACCAGCATGGACTGCCTTGGCTCGGCTGGCACAGGCGATATAGTCGGCTCATGATCAATCTGCTCGACCACCTCGCCGCCGCGCTTGGCCCCGGAGGGGTCATCATCGCCCCTGAAGACATCGCCCCCTTCGGCACGGACTGGCGCGGCCTCGTCAGCAACATGCCCCGCGCGGTTCTGCGGCCGCGCGACACGGCGGGTGTTGCGGCCGCGCTGCGACTTTGCGCGGCGGCCGGCGTTCCTGTCGTGCCCCAGGGCGGCAACACGTCGATGGTCGCAGGCGCCGTGCCGTCGCGGGACGGGGCGGAACTCGTGCTTTCGCTCTCGCGGATGAATGCCGTGCGCGCCATCGATGCCGCGGGGCTCACCATGGAAGTGGAGGCCGGGGTCACGCTCCGTGCGGCCCAGGACGCGGCGCGCGACGCAGGTGCCCTGCTGCCGCTTTCGATCGGCTCGGAAGGGTCCGCGCAGATCGGCGGTGTCATCTCGACCAACGCCGGCGGCAACAACACCCTGCGTTTCGGCAACGCCCGCGATCTCGTATTGGGGCTGGAGGTGGTACTGGCCGACGGCACGATCTGGAACGGACTGCGCCGGCTGCGGAAGGACAATACCGGCTATGCGCTGCGCCAGCTTTTCGCCGGCGCCGAAGGAACGCTCGGCATCGTCACCGCCGCCGTGCTGCGCCTCGCGCGGGCACCGCGCCAACGGCAGACCTGTTTCTGCGCGATCCCCAGCGTCGAGGCTGCGCTCGACCTGTTTGCCCGGTTCCGCGACGAAGACGAAGCCGCGCTCTACGCATTCGAATACATCTCCGGCGCCGCCATGGCCGTGAACCAGTCATACATGCCGGACTTCCGGCTCCCGCTCGAAACGGCTTCACCGCACTATGTGCTGCTCGAACTGGCGACGACCCGCAGACGCGATCCGCTGCGGGAGACGATGGAAGCCGTGCTGGCAGACGCGCTTGAAGCCGGTGTGATCACCGATGCAGCGATCGCCGAATCCGAGGCACAGCGGGCGGCGTTCTGGGCTATCCGCGAGCATCTTTCGGAGTCGCAGCGTCGGGCCGGCGCCTCGGTGAAGAACGATGTTTCAGTCCCGGTCGCGGCAGTACCGAGCCTGCTTGCACGCGCCGCAGCGATGCTCGGCGCCCGCCATCCCGGCGCCCGCATGGTTGCATTCGGACATATCGGCGATGGCAACATCCACCTGAACGCCCTGCAGCCCGAGGATGGCGACGCTGCAGCCTTCGCCGCGCGCGGCGAGGACCTGATGGAGGATGTGAACGCCATCGTCATGGAACTCGGCGGCAGCTTTTCCGCCGAGCATGGCATCGGACAAATCAAGACCCACGCCTTCGGGCAACTGCGGTCAGCGGCCGAGCGGGAGATCATGCGCAGGATCCGTGCGGCGCTCGATCCGGCCGCGATGCTCAACCCCGGGAAACTGTTCTGACCGCGAGAGCGGTCAGAACCGGTAACGTGCCCGCATCCCGATCACGAAGTTGCGCCCTGGCGCCGGCTCGTAATAGGCGGCATTGCTCGCGGCGATCACGACCGCACCCACATAGGTGCGGTTGAAGAGATTGTTGATGCGAGCGAATTCATTGAACCGGATCGGCCCAAGGTTCTGCCGGAAACCCCCGGCGATGCCAGCGGTGAAGTAGCCCGCCGCGTAGGCCGAGTTCTGCGAGTCGACATACATCCGGCTCTGCCACTGACCATTCGCCTGGGCATAGAATCCGGTCGACGGATCATGCCAGTCCAGTTCGCCGTAGATCCGCTGGTCCGGCACGCCGGGCAATGACCTGCCGGCGAACTGGTTGGCAAGGAAGTGCGCCTTCAGCAGCGAATAGGAGCCGTAGAGCTCGACATGGTGAGGCAGATACGTATCGAGGCTGACGTCGACGCCGTTGCGCGCCGTCTGCCCCTGGTTCGAATAAGCGGTACGTCCGTCCTTCGAGGAAGACACCTCGATCTCGTTGTTGGTGTGAATGTGGAACACCGCGAGCTGGAGATAGGTATCCGCACCGATCAGGCTCTTGATCCCCGCCTCGAAGTTCTGGCTGGTCGTGGGGCGCAGGGCGGAATTGAACCCCGCGAGACCGTTGGGCAGGTAAGCGAGCTGGTCGAGCGTCGGCGTTTCGAAACCCTCGCCATAGTCGGCGTAGAGATTGGTGGTCGGCGTCAGGTGATAGGTGGCGCCGGCAACGAAGCTCGTGTTTCCATAGCTGACCGATCCCGAGTCGTTGGTCAGCGTGCTGGTCACGTAATTGTCGGTCACGCTGTAATAATCGTTGCTGTGCCGAAGACCGACGACCAAAGTCGTGCGCTTGGCAACGTGGGCGTTCACCTGCGCGTATTCGGCGACATTGCGGGCGACATCCTGCTCGTTGCGACGCAATGCGCCGATTGAGCCGAACTCGTTGACATAGCCCTTGCGGTGCTGCTGTTCGTAGCCGAAATCCACACCGGTGATGAGTGTGACCGGAACGCCGGCAACCTCGTCCCTGTGGGTCCAGGACGCGTCGATGCCACCGGATTTTCGGGCAAGATCCACCACGCCGCCGCCGGAAGCCGCGTAGCTGCCGGTAAAGGGCAGGAATTGCAGCACTGAGTGGGTCGCCTCGTAAACCACCACGCGGACGCTGTTCTGTGCGTTGAAGCGGTGTTTGAAGACGAGGCCGAACTGCAGGTGGCGCAGCACCTTGCGGGTCCCGAACGCATCGGCACCGGTGCCGGCCTGGCGCGGATTGGCATGATACTGCGCAGCAGTCAGGCCGCCCGGGTCTTCCGAATACGGTTCGTTCAGGCCGTCGATCAGCAGCGTGTAGCTGGTATTCGGGCTGACCTGCACACGGAATTTGCCATAAAACTGCTGGCGCCGCGCGGCACTATGCTGGCGGTATCCGCCAGTATAGAAATCCGACGCGTTCATCATGTAGTTGAACGAACCGTCAGATCCCCAGCGTGCGGTGCCGCCATAGGTCGCGCCGACGCGCCATCCGCCATAGGACGTCGCAATCACGCTGCCACCGACCGTGGGGCGGGTCGGGCCGTTCTTGCTGAAGACCTGGATCACTCCACCCGAGGCATTGCCGTACAGGACGGAGAACGGGCCGGTCAGAACCTCGATCCGGCTGATGTCGCCAAGGTCGATCACCTCGGAGTCGGTCGTTCCGTCCGGACCGGTCAGTGGCATTCCATCGACGAGGATGCGGATATTCCGCACGCCAAACGGTGTCTGCGCGCCGAAGCCGCGCGAGGTGATGCGCAATCCCTGCGCATAGTCCTGCCGGTTCTGCACGTCGATGCCGGGCACGCGATTCAGCGTCTCGCTGAGATTCTCTTCCGCGTTGGCGAAACTGACCTGCCTACCGGAGATACTGTATATCGAAACCGGAACGTTGAAACTCGCCTCCCGGGTACGGGTCGCGCTGACCACGATCTTGTGGATCGCGATCTCGCCCGGCGAGGGAACGATCAGGGGTTTCGCGTTCTGTCCGAACGCCGGAGTGGCGAACGCCGTGCCCCCGAGAAGGGACACGGCGAGCAGGCTGAGCCGTCTCGACATCAGTAGACGACGACGCTGCGGATACTCTCGCCCTTGCGCATCAGTTCGAAGCCTTCGTTGATCTGCTCGAAGGGCAGCACATGGGTGATCAGGTCGTCGATGTTGATCTTGCCGTTCATGTACCAGTCGACGATCTTCGGCACGTCGGTGCGGCCGCGCGCGCCGCCGAAGGCGGTGCCGCGCCAGTTGCGACCGGTCACCAGCTGGAACGGCCGGGTCGAGATCTCCTGCCCCGCGCCGGCCACCCCGATGATGATCGAGGTGCCCCACCCGCGATGGCAGCATTCCAGCGCCTGGCGCATCACCTTCACATTGCCGATGCACTCGAAGGAGTAATCGGCGCCGCCATCGGTCAGGTTGACGAGATAGGGCACGAGATCCTCGCCGATCTCGGCCGGGTTGACGAAATGCGTCATGCCGAATTTCTCGGCCATCGGCTTGCGGCCGTTGTTGAGATCGACGCCGACGATCATGTTCGCACCGGCGAGGCGCGCCCCCTGGATCACGTTCAGGCCGATCCCGCCGAGACCGAAGACGACCACGTTATCGCCCGGCTGCACCTTGGCGGTGTTGATCACCGCGCCGATGCCGGTGGTCACCCCGCAGCCGATATAGCAGATCTTGTCGAAGGGCGCGTCCTCGCGCACCTTCGCCACCGCGATTTCCGGCAGCACGGTGTAGTTGGCGAAGGTCGAGCAGCCCATGTAGTGCATCACCGGCTCGCCGTCGCAGGAGAAGCGCGAGGTGCCGTCCGGCATCACGCCCTTGCCCTGGGTCGCACGGATCGCGGTGCAGAGATTGGTCTTGCGCGAGAGGCAGGATTTGCACTGCCGGCATTCCGGCGTGTAGAGCGGAATCACGTGATCGCCCTTCTTCACGCTGGTCACGCCGGGACCGACATCGACCACGATACCAGCACCCTCGTGCCCGAGGATGGCCGGAAAGAGGCCTTCGGGGTCCGCGCCCGACAGCGTGTATTCATCCGTGTGGCAGATGCCGGTGGCCTTGACTTCCACCAGCACCTCGCCCGCCTTCGGCCCATCCAGCCTGACCGTGCCGAGCTCCAGTTTTTCGCCGGCCTTCCACGCAATCGCGGCGCGAACATCCATCGTTGTTATCCTCCTTGACGCGTCAGGCCGCGAGCTTGCCGTTGGCTTTCGCGACATGGGTCGCGATGGCATCCATCAGCGGCGGCGAAAGGCAGTCATACGGCTCAAGGCCGAGTTCTTTCAAGCGGGCGCGGATGGCGCCCATCTCGGAGGGCGGCGTGCCCTGCTCGATCACCGAGGAGACGAAGGCGGCGAATTCGGGCGCCGACCAGCCCTGATCCGACGACAGCTCGGTATGCACGAAGTCGAGCCCGTAGAAAGGATGGTCCTTGTTCTCGATGCGGCCGAACATGTGCACGCCGCATTCGCGGCAGGCATGGCGCTGGATGACCGCGTTGTGATCGACGATGTGCAGCTTGTTGCCATTCTCGACGACGCGAACCTTGTCCCGCGGCACCACCGCGACGATCGAGAACTTCGCACCCGCCGGCTTCCAGCATTTGGAGCAGCCGCAGGCGTGGTTATGGGCGGTCTGCGAGTCGACGCGCACCACCACCTGATGGCTCGGGCAGTGGCAGCGCAGCGTGCCGCCGGCGAAGGTTGACGAGCCCGGCTTGACGCCGTGGTCGATGGAAGGGTGCAGTGCAATGGCCATGTTTCGAACTCCCTTGTGACTATGTCTGGTGGCGGAACAGCGCGACGCCCTGCCCCGTCATTGTTTCGGCGTGCCGGTGCCGACGGCGCCGACAGCGCGGGCCTTGACGTATTGGTAGATCACGTGGATCTGGTGCGGGGTGAAGAAGCCGGCCCAGCTCGGCATGCCCTTCGCCTTGCGCCCCGTCATCGCGACATTGGTGAAGCCGGCCTCGGTCATGCCGTTGTTGAGCGAGGCGCGCAGGTTGGGCGCGTAGGAACCGCCCACGGCATCCTCGCCATGGCAGCGGAAGCAGTAGGAATTGAACAGCTCGTAGCCGCGGAAGACGTCCTTGGTGACCTTGTCGGTGCCGGGCTGAAAGATCGGGAAATCGACCTTCACCTTCTTGCCCTTCACCGTATAGGTGTAGGTCTTCCCGCTCGATGCCGGTGCGCTGGCGGCCTTGGCGCTCTTGAGGCTCAGGATCCAGGAGACGATTTCCTTGGTCTGCGCATCCGAAAGTTTCGGATGCGGCGGCATCGGGATCTTGCCCCAGGTGCCGACATGCCCCTTGCGGATCGCGTTTACCAGCGTGTCTTCAGCGCCGGACTGGCCGGCGAACTTCTTGGCAACGGCATCGAAGGCCGGACCGACGACCTTCTGGTTTATGGCGTGACAGGAGAAGCAGTCGCTGCCTTTGGCAATCTGCTCGCCCTTGGGCATCGAGCCGGAACCGCTGGCGGCGAGAGCCACGGCGCCGAGCAGCCCGGCCGCGAGAACGCCGGTCGCAGTGGCGCCAATGAAGGTAGTAATCGAACTCTTGGTCATGCCTCACTCTTTCTCGTGCTACGGTTCGTCACTGGGACTGTTAGTTGTTCGAGTAGTTGAAGTGCCTGGGGTTGGGCAGCAGGCGCACATTGAACTTGGCAAGGGTCGCGCCGATCTCGCTCTTGTGGGTCGCGATCACCTTGTCGAGCGCGGCACGCAGTGCCTTGTCACCTTTCCGCACGCCCATTGACATCGAATACGTGTAATTCACCTGCGGCAGACCGGGCGCATATTCCTCCGAAGGCACCCGGCGCATCTGCAGGCCGGGGAAATCCTTCATGAAGGCGCCGATCGCCGGTTCCCAGGTCACCATGACACCGACCTTGCCATCCTGAACCGCCTGCAGAAGCTGCCGCGGCGAGGCGTTCGGATTGCTCGCGACATGGAAGGCGACGGCATTCTCCATCAGCCCAAGCATCTTGATCGCCGTCTCGGGCGTCGTGCCGGCCTCGAAGCCGATCTTGATCGCGTGCATCGAAACCGATCGCATCGAGCGGATATGCAAATGCTTGCCCTTGCGGGTCACGAACACATACGAAGAGCGATAATACGGCTTGGTCGCCATTTCCTCGTTGTCGCCCGTCGGCAGGTTCATGACGACATCGCATTTGTGCGCATCGAGATTGAGAGCGAGGAAGTTCGAGAAGCCGCCATGCATCCGGTAACTGGCCCAGGTGTATTCGAGCTTCCGGCCCATCGCCTTGGCGACGAGTTCGGCGATCTTGTTCTCGAATCCCTGCCCCGCCCGGTTCGAGTAGGGCAGGTAGTTGGGATCGGCGCACACGCGCAGCACGTGGCTGTTGTTGGAGGGCTGAGCGGTTGTGCTGGCCGCTGCGACGCCATTTGGCGCGGCGGCGAAGAAGGCGGCACAGCCCGCGAACATGATCCAGCGGGTCATTGACGATTTCATGGGTTTCACTCCGTCAGCATGACCGACCGCGGGGGCCGGTACCTGTAGTCGCCGGGCGTCCACCGGAGGCGGACTGGAAGAAAAAAGCTCCAGCCCGGGCAGGGGAGCAACCCGGGCTGGATGGTCACGACGCGACTCAGTTCGCGCTGGCCACTTTCGAGGGCAGCGAGAACACCATCAGCGTGCCGCCAAGGTTCGTATAGTCGGTCAGGGTCGCGTTCAGACCCACGGCACCAAGGCCGGCCGACGATTTGTGCAGGTTGTCCGCCATGCCGATCGCGGCCCAGCCACCCACACCGCTCAGCACCGCGACATACTGCTTGCCGTCATGCATGTAGGTGATCGGGTTGCCGATGATGCCGGACGGCGTCTTGAACTGGTAGAGGATCTTGCCGGTCTTGATGTCGACCGCGCGGAACATCCCCTTCAACGTGCCGTAGAACGCGACATTGCCCGCCGTGGTCAGCGCACCGCCCCAATCCTGGAACATGTCGTGAATCTGCCACTCGGTCTTGCCGGTCATCGGGTTGTAGGCAATGAACCGGCCGCGATAGCCACCCGGTCCCGGGATCATGTTCACGATGGCGCCGACGAACGGGAAGCCCGCCTTGTACTTCACGTTGAACGCCTGGTAGCTCATGCACAGGTGGTTCAGCGGAGCGTAGAACAGGCCCGTCTTCGGATCGTAGGAGACGGGCTGTTCGTCCTTGTCACCCTGCGACGACGGGCAGATGTCCTTCACGTCCTTGCCCGCTTCGGTCATCTTCGCCGGGTCGACGATCGGCTCGTTGGTCTTCGGGTTGATGCCGGTCGCCCAGTTCACCGACGGATCGTATTTGTGGATCGCGATCGGGCTGCCGTTCTCACGGTTCATGACATAGCTGAAGCCGTTGCGGTCGAAATGCACCAGCGCCGGGACTTCCTTGCCGTGATACTTGACGTTGACGAGAACCATCTCGTTCACGCCGTCATAGTCCCAGCCGTCATGCGGGGTCATCTGGTAGACCCACTTGACCTTGCCGGTCTCGGGGTTGCGGGCCCAGATGGTCATCGACCAGCGGTTCTTGCCCGGGCGCTGGCTCGGGTTCCAGGTGCCGGGGTTGCCCGACCCGTAATAGATCAGGTTGAGCTTCGGATCGTAGGAATACCAGCCCCAGGTCGTGCCGCCGCCGACCTTCCACTCGTCACCCTTCCAGGTCTTGATGCTCGAATGCGGGCCGACGGGCTTGCCGGTCGCGCCGTTGATCGTCGTCGCCGGATCGATCAGCGTGTCCTTGGAAGGTCCCTCGCTGTAGCCGCGCCAGACCATCTTGCCGGTGTGGATGTTGTAGGCGGTGATGTAGCCGCGGACACCGTATTCACCGCCGGCGATACCGACGATCACGTTGTTGCCGACAACCATCGGCGCGCCGGTCATGGTCTGGCCGTCCTTCGGATGGCCATTGTCGGCAGACCAGACGACCTTGCCGGTCTTCGCGTTGAGCGCATAGAGCCGGGCGTCCAGCGCATCGACGAAGATCATGCCATCGCCATAGGCCGGGCCGCGATTCACGACGTCGCAGCAGGCAACCGGCGGCGCGTTGGAATCACGTGGCGGCGTATATTTCCACGCGATCTGGTCCGGATGGTTCAGGTTCACTGCATATACGTAGTTCGGATACGACGTCTCGTAATACATCATGTCGCCGATGACGATCGGCTGGCCCTCGAGACCGCGATCCGTGCCGGTCGACATCGTCCAGGCGACCTGCAGGTTTTTGACGTTCTTCGAGTTGATCTGGTCAAGCGTGCTGTAGCGCCAGTTGTTGTAGGTGCCGGTCGGCATCACCCAGTCATTGGGGTTCTTCTGCATCTGCAGCAGCGACTCGTTGGCGCTACCCGACGTGGCCGCCTGCGCGGACAGCACAAGCGCCCCTGCCCCGAGAATGCCGAAACTGGCCGCCAGCAGCGACCGCTTCAGCGATTTTGTCCCAAGTCTTGTCATTACGCTCCCTCCAAATGCGCGCCGGGGCCCCGCGGGCATCGGCGACGGACGTTTGACGCGTACCGGATTGCCCGGCTGGGACCATCACCAGCAATTCCCGTGCCAGCCCAAGCTAGGAGCCAAAGCCAGCGATTATCCTTGAGTCGCGGAACAGACTTGTCACGACACAAGCAAATCGGGGTGACAATCTGTAATTTGTGTGGAACACTCTGCCCCGCCAGACTGTTGCAATTCAATCCGGCGTTCAGACCGGCAATGGCACAGGCCGTAAAATTCGGTCAGGGGAGTGGCCGCAAGATGACCGACGCAAGTCATGACATGATGTACGCGGCGGCGACGTCCGCCGCAAAATCAAGCCGTGCGGCAAGCGGTTCCGCCGGACGCGAGGACTACATCGAAGCCGCCTGGCGGCGATGCCGAGACGATTACAGGCTGAATCCCGAAGCCCCGCCGGCAGCCGTTCATGTGGGCGGCGCGGCGCTGCGGCAGATCCGCGAGGAACATGCGTTGTTCGAGCGCCTCGGCCGGGTCGAGATGCACAGGCTGCTTGGCCAGATCAGCCAGCAGGTCGCCCAGTCCGCCACGGCATCGCGCTACGTTCTGATGCTGACCGATGCCGACGGCACCGTGCTCGACGTGTTCACCGATGCCGCGAATGCCGAGCGGGCGCGTGCCGCAAACATGATGCCTGGCTACATGTGGGACGAGCAGCACGCCGGCGTGAACGGTCCGGGGACGTCGCTGCACGACCGGCGTTCACGCGTTGTGCATCGCGAGGAACATTACTTCACCCGCAACAGCCGGATGACCTGTTCGGCAGCGCCGATCTGGGGCGCGAACGGCAGGCTGCTGGGCGCGATCGACGCGACATGCCTTGATTGTGATGACAGCCGCGCCGCCCAGGTGCCGACGATCGCACTCGTCAGCATGTCGGCGCGCATCATCGAGCAACTGCATTTCACCAACAGTTTCCGTGACTGCATGATCATGCGCTTCCATGAGCGCCCCGAACTCGTCGGCCTGCCGTATGATTCCCTCCTGGCGGTTGATTCGGACGGACTGATCCGCGCGGTTGACAATTCCGTGCCCTCGATGCTGGGCGCCGCCGGATACAATACGCTGGTCGGTCGCAGCGTGGCCGAAGTCTTCGACATTTCGCTGGACCGTCTGCTGGAGCATGCCGAAACCCAGCCCTTCGCCATCTGGCCGATCGCGCACGGAAACGACAGGCACGGCTATGCCAGCGTCTGGCCGGCGAAACAGACCCGCGCCCGCGCCCGCGCCGTCGTCAGCGCGCGCAATGCGCTGGTGGAGCGCGCACCGCTGCGGCCGCCGGCCGAGATGCGGCAACGCAAGCCTGAGCCGCGGGAACTCGTGGCGCTGGCCGGCGCCGACCGGGCCATGGCGCACAACGTGTGGCGCGCCGAGCGCGTCATGAACCGGGACATCAACATCCTGCTCCTCGGCGAGACCGGCACCGGGAAGGATACCTTCGCCCGCGCGATTCACCGCGCGAGCAATCGCCATGCCGCGCCGTTCGTCGCAATGAGTTGCGCGGCAATTCCCGAGCAGCTCATCGAAAGCGAACTGTTCGGCTACGAAACCGGCGCTTTCACCGGCGCGCGGCCGGGCGGCATGCGCGGCAAGGCGGTGGCCGCGCATGGCGGCACGCTGTTCCTCGACGAAATCGGCGACATGCCGCTCTCCATTCAGGCCCGCCTGCTGCGGCTGCTGGAAGAAAAGGAGATCGTGCCGCTCGGCAGTTCCACGCCGACTCCGGTGGACATCAAGGTCATCAGCGCCACCCATCGCGACCTTGAAGCGATGGTGGCGCGCGGCGAGTTCCGCATGGACCTCTATTACCGGCTCAACGGCCTGTCGCTGACGATGCCCGCCTTGCGGCAACGCTCTGACCGGCAGGACCTGATCGAGACACTCTGCGCCGAGGAAAGCGAGGGCGCATCGATCTCCATTACCCCCGCCGCGATGCAGGCGCTGATCGAGCACGACTGGCCCGGCAATATCCGCGAACTGCGCAACACGCTGCGTACCGCCCTGGCTTTCGCCGAAGCCGGGCGCATCGAGGTGCATCACCTCCCGCACATGATCGTCCGCACCATGCCCGCGCACGGCCCAGTCCCGCCGCAGCCCCTGGCAGAGGAAGATCCCGAGCGCGAACGGATCGTCGCGGCACTCGAACGGCATCACTGGCGTATCGCCGCCACGGCATCCAGCCTCGGCATCAGCCGCAACACGCTCTACCGGAAGCTGCACCGCTACGGCCTGATGAACGAACCGCATTGACTCGCCGGCCCGTCGCCTATCTCGCCGGGCCGGACCTGTTCCTGCCCGACGCGCACGCCCATGCCGCGCGAAAGGTCGCGATCGCCGCCGGCCACGGCATCGATGCGCTCGTCCCGCTGGATGCGCCGGCACCCGAACGCCAGCCGGGCGAGGCGCTGTGGCGGGCGATCTTCCGGCAGGATGTCGGGATGATGGAGGCCAGCGACATCATCATCGCCCATCTCACCCCCTTCCGTGGCGCCTCCGCCGATGCCGGGACGCTGGTCGAGCTGGGCTGGTTCCTCGGCCGCCGCCGGCCCTGTTTCGGCTACTCGAACGCGTCCACGCCCTTCGCCGCGCGCAGCCGCCGCCAAATCGCCGCGCTGCCCGATCCCGTTAGCGATATTGCGGTCGAGGATTTCGGCCTGGGCGACAACCTGATGGTAGTCGGCGCGCTGGAGGGCGGGCTCGTCACCCCGCCGGAGGGCCAGGACCTGCCCTTCGACTCGCTCGCGATGTTCGAACGCTGTGTTGCGCGGGCGGCAGCGTTTCTTGCGGGCAGGTCGCCGCCAGGCTGAGCATCGCCGGCGCCGGCGCGACCAGCCGGCGATGCAGCAGCCGGGCAAGGCCGCGCGCCACCAGCATGCTGTGAAAATACTGGCAGGGCTGTGCGAGGTGGTCCTCGCTGTTGTAGAAATCGGTGCGCGGATACCGGCTGTGATTGGCGAGTTCGAGAAACCGCCCGCCATGCTGCCGATAGACCCCGCCGATCGCGCTTATATCCGCCTGCGGCAGCCTGACATCGCGGAAATCGGTCGGCAGCCCGCCGATCACGATCACCCCCCGCGCCGCCGCGGCGGCGACGAACCGGCCGATCAGCACCGTGCCATACCCGTCCCGGATCGCCCGCGCCGACGGCTCGACCCGATGCAGCCCGGCGAGGAAGGCGCGGTCGGCGGTCGCAAGGCTGGTGCCGATCTCGTCGCCCTCCGCATCCTCCTCGCGGGCGAGGCGGGCGCGCAGATGGCCGAGCCCCGCCGCCCGCGCCGCCATCTCCGCCAGCGCCTCCAGCCCGTCCGGCATGGTGTTGTCGAAGGCGGCGCCAAGTATCCGCCCCGGCGGCATTTGCCACAGCAGCGCCCGGTCGTGGCGGAAGAGCATGGCGCCATCGACATCCATCCGGTTCGCCGCGCGGCTGATGTCGTATTGCTGCACCTCCATCGGCAGATAGACGATGTCGCCGCGATGCAGCAGCTTCAGCCAGCGGAGGAACAGATCATCGAGCCCGATGCCGACGGCGATGCCGCCACTCTCGCAAGGCAGCGCCAGCATCGCGCCGATCACCCGGCAGGAATGCGAATAGGGCCCGTTCGACCCGGCGAGGATCACCAGCTTCGGCGAAGGCAGCGCCGCGCCGCGGGCGAGCTTCTCGCGCATCTCCAGCCGCAGCAGGCCGAGCGAGAGCGGGCGGTCGAGCACGAAGGCAAAGGCGGCAAGATAGAGCGCGAGCGAGGCGATGGCGCAGAGAACAAGCCGGCGCATCAGAACTGGAAATAGATGAAAGGCCGCGCATAGGGCGCAAAGATCAGCGCCTGCGCGGTGAAGGCGAACCCGGCGATCAGCGCAAGGCCGCGCCCGCGCCCCCCGAGCGTGTGGATGTCGCGCGCCCCCAGCATGATCCCCCAAGCCAGCGCGATCAGCGCGCTCCCCTGCACCACGCTCATCGTCCGCGCCGCGCCGAGCCAGGGCAGCACCGCGACCGGCTTGGCAATCGCGCCGAGCGCGGGGATCGCGGCGATGATCTGGCGCGGCAGCAGCACGCCGCCAGCGCCGACAAGCCCGCGCAGCACGATCCGGCAGGCGGAGAGGCTTTCGGCGCGGAACGGCACCCAGGCCAGCAGCACGGCAAGCAGCGTCAGCCCCTGCGCCACCAACCGCGGCAGGCGCGTTCCAAACCGCCGCCACTGGTGATGGATCACGAGATACAGCCCGTGCAGCCCGCCCCACAGCATGAACGACCACGCCGCGCCATGCCACAGCCCGCCGAGCAGCATGGTGATCATCAGGTTGAGATTGCGGCGCGCCTCGCCGCGCCGGTTGCCGCCGAGCGGAATGTAGAGATAGTCGCGCAGGAAGAACGAGAGCGTGATGTTCCACCGCCGCCAGAAGTCCGAGATGTCGCCTGCCTGATAGGGGCTGCGGAAATTCAGCGGAAAGCCGATGCCGATCATCCGCGCCAGCCCGATCGCCATGTCCGAATAGCCCGAGAAGTCGAAATAGATCTGCGCGCCATAGGCGAGCAGCGCCACCCACGCCTCGATCAGCGACAGCGAATGCCCTGCGGCGGCGGCGGCGAAACCCGGATCGGCGAAACGGGCGAGACTGTCCGCCAGCACCAGCTTCTTGCCGAGGCCGAGGAGAAAGATCTCGATGCCGCAAGCGAGATCCTCCTGCCGCACCCTGCCGCGATGGCGGGCGAATTGCGGGATGATCTCCCCTGGCCGGACGATCGGCCCGGCGATCAGATGCGCGAAGAAGGCGACGAAACAGGCATAGTCGAGAAAGCCGCACTCCGGCACCTCGCCGCGCGCGGTATCGACCAGATACATCACCTGCTGGAAGGTGAAGAAGCTGATGCCGAGCGGCAGCAGGATGCAAAGCGCCGGCGCGGGCAGGCCGAGCAGCGCCGCCCCGCTCGCCGCCAGCAGCCCTGCATACTTGAACCAGCCCAGCAGCAGCAGGTTCGCCGCCAACCCGCCGACGAGCCAGCCTCGCTTCCGGCGCGAGCGCCGCATCGCACCCGCCAGCAGATAATTGCCGAGGATCGATCCGGCCAGCAGCGGCAGCAGCACCGGCTTCCACCACCCATAGAACACGAGGCTCGCCAGCAGCAGCACGCCGAGCGCCGCCCGCGCCCCGGCAATCCGCCCGGCCAGGGCGAAGCCGGCGAGAAAGACCGGCAGAAACCCGAAGACGAAAAGAGCCGAGTTGAAAAGCACGATCAAATACCCGCTTAGGTTGAAATCACCTTGCCACGCGGCGCGGGCGATTTCCACCCCGAATTGGCCCCGGCGGCACCGGATGCTATAGGCCGCGCGAGACCGGCCCCTTCGGGCCGTCCCCACGCCGCGCCGGAACCCGCATCGACATGACCGACGACCTGCCGCCCCACCCCGCTTTGCTGCCCGCGGGCTTCACCGACCTGCTGCCGCCGGACGCCGAGGCCGAGGCAAGGCTGACCGAAACGCTGACGGCGAGCTTCGGCGCGCATGGCTATCAGCGGGTCAAGCCGCCGCTGGTCGAGTTCGAGACCACGCTGCTCGCCGGCAGCGGCGCCGCCGTGGCCGAGCAGACCTTCCGGCTGATGGACCCCGAATCGCAGCGCATGATGGGCGTGCGCGCCGACACCACGCCGCAGATCGCCCGCATCGCCACGACAAGGCTCGCCGCCGCCGCCAGGCCGCTGCGCCTGGCCTATGCCGGGCAATGCCTGCTGGTGCGCGGCTCGCAGCTCGCCCCCGAGCGCCAGGTCGCACAGGCCGGCATCGAGCTGATCGGGCCGGACGTGCCGGAGGCCGACGCCGAGATCATCGTCACCGCCGCCGCCGCCCTCGCCGCCACCGGCATCGGCGAGGTCAGCGTCGATCTGACCATGCCGCCGCTGATCCCCGCCCTGCTGGGCGACACTTCGGCCCATGCCGCCCTCGTCCGCGCGCTCGACCGCAAGGACGCCGCCGAGATCGCCGCCCATGGCGGCGCGCTGGCCCCCACCCTGCTCGCCCTGCTGGAGGCCGCCGGCACCGCCGAGACCGCGATCGTCCGCCTCGCCGCGATCGACCTGCCCGCCCCGGTCCGCGCCCTGGCGGACCGGCTGAGCGCGACCGTCGCCGCCATCCGCGCCCTGATGCCCGCCCTGCGGCTGACCATCGACCCGGTCGAGTTCCGCGGCTATCGCTACCATACCGGCGTCGCGCTCACGATCTTCGCGCCCGGCCGCCAGGCCGAGTTCGGTCGCGGCGGGCGCTATCT